>CAZPRO010000171.1:0-5035 GCA_964588775.1 uncultured Clostridium sp. | reverse complement strand
CTTTACCACCAACATATTGTGATACATATTGTTTTGTATCTACATTTTGTATTTTGAATTTTACATTTGGAATAGCAATAGTCTTACCTGTTTCACTATCCTTTTTAACAACTTGAACATAAGCTGATATTTTATTATTTAAAATATTGTAATATTGTTCTAATTCACTATTTTCATCAACTGTAATAAAGAAATCATAAATCTTTTCAAATCCTGTATTACTATTTACTTGATGAAATTTCCATACACCATAAGGTATATCTAATGTAGCATAACCATTCTTATCTGTTTTTACTTCTCCATATTTTGTTCCATCTGGGTAGAATATTTCAAAAGTAATATTTGCTTCTGCATTTAAGAATGTTGTATTGCCATTTACATAATCATATTGTTTTAAAATACTAATAAAGTTTTTGATTACATCTTCTTTTACAGTTATAGAATAATCTTTCTTAACTGATATAAATTGTTCAAATACTTCAGTATTTATATAATAACCTGTTGGTTGTTTTGTTTCTACAACTTTATAATTTCCATAAGGTAAATATTTAGAAGTTGCAGTACAGTCATCTCCAATAGTTATAGTATCAACTACATTGTTATTATGGTCTTTAATATCAAATTTAGCACCAACTAATGTTGCTTGTCCTAATGCTTTACAAGTTTTAGTTTCGCTATCTATTTTATTAACTTTAATTCTACCTTTAATAACATTTTCTGTTGATGTTACTACTTTTACATTACCATCATTTACATTTACATCATAAGTGTTTTCATCAATGTAATAACCTGTTGATGGTGTTTTTTCTTTTACTGTGTATTTTCCATAAGGTAAATATTTAGATGTAGCAGTACAATCTTCTCCTGTTGTAATTGTATCTACTAAATTACCATTACTATCAAACACTTCATATACTGCACCTACTAAAGATGCCATACCACTTGCTTTACAAGTTTTAGTTTCGCTATCTACTTTACTAACTTTAATTGGTGCTTTGATTACATCTTCTTTAACTGTAATACTTACAGTATCACTTGAATTAACAGTCGCAGTATAAGATGTATCGTTTAGGTAATAACCTGTTGATGGTGATACCTCTTTAATTGTATAAGTGCCTAATGGTAAATGTCCTGTAATAGCAGTATTATCATTTCCAATAGTTAATGTTGCAACTACTGTACCACTTGAATTGATAACATTATATTTAGCACCAACTAATGTTGCTTGTCCCTGTGGTGTAGTTGTGTTATTTTCACTATCTACCTTTGTGATTTTAATTTTACCACCTAATACATTAAGATTTAATGTTGCTACAACAGGATCTGAAAATCTAAAATAACCCATCTTTTGTGAAGCATTATCATTTCCCTTAAATACTATTGTAGTATTATTATCATAATGTTTTCTAGCAACACTTAAACTAATATTACCTGTTGCTCTTGGTGTGAAATAAATATCATTACCACTAATTCTAACATCTATTCCATCTGCTTTGTATAAAGCATATTCACTCATTAAACCATTTGTATCAGTAATTTTATATTCTTGTCCAACAATTACTTCCATTGAACTACCATTAAAACTTGGTTTATTATAATGAGCATTAACTAATCTCATTATTTCATTTCTTTCTTTGTTAATATTTATATAATCTCCCCATCCAGAAGCTTCAGTCCAGAACTCTATAATTTGTCCTCCTGTAGTTTCCCAAATAAGAGATTGTGCAGCCATTCTATATCTTAAAGTTTGGTGTCCTGGATAATCATATCCATAATGTCCTATCAACTCTATTTTTTTATTCGTTGCTGCATCATAAGGAGAATTAACTAATCCATCTGCACCATTATATTCATGTATTGTTATATCCACACCTGGTTCAATACAATACACTACTTTACCATTCATAGTATAAGTGCTATATTGTGCAGACATATAAGGTTTTCCTCCACCTCTACGAGTATAGTAAATATTTGGTTGTTTTTCTTCTACTAATGTTTCGTAGTATGTCTGTGCATTTACTTTTGTAATTCCTATTACACTTAAAACAGTAGTAAATGCTATTGCCATAAGCAATAATAATTTTCTTTTCTTCATTTTCTCTTTCCTTTCAATTTTTTTCCAAAAAAAAGCAACATAAGTTGCCATTAGTTTTCCATAGGATTTGTATAATCTAATTGTAATCTATAACCTATAATTTTTCCCTTATAAGCAATATATGGACAACTAAATCCTAATATTCCTATTGGGTCTTTTATTGCTTCTTCAAATCCTACATTCATACATTCATCATAGGTTACATATTCTATTTGTTCCTCTAATTTTTCTAATTCACTATCTACCTCCTCTTTTGTTTCTTCAATAATTTCTGGTGTTTCTTCAACTTCATTACTTTCAGTAATTATTGGTGGTTGTTTTTCTACAACAGTTTCTTCTTTTGTTTCCTTAACTTCTATTTTTTGTTCAATATTCTCATTATTTGGAACAATAATCTGTTCTTCTTTTTGCTTTACAGTAGAACTATCAACAGATTTGTTAATACTTGATGTTGTAGAAGTTTTATCCACAATTTTTGTTGATACATCAGAACTATTTTCTTCATAAAAAACTTTATCAACATTTTCTGTTGATACTTCGTCAAAAACATTTTCTTCTTCACTAGCTGAAAAAGAAATATCCTGTTCTACACTACTTGATTCTTCAACAACTTCATCAATAGGTTTGTAATCTTCCCCATCAAAAGCACTACCCAATCCCCAAATAAGACAAATCAAAATTATAATTCCAAACAAACGAATTAACTTCATACAAATCACTTCCTTTTCGGTTTTATTGTATTTTTTTTATTCATTTCTTGCAAAGGTACAATTCTAGTATTACTACTAAATACTATACTTAATATTCTTTTTCAGTAAGTAATTAAAAGTTAGTATTATTTTTAGGGTGGATTATAAGGAGGGACTTTTTGTAAAAGATACTCCCACTATCTCTCTTGCTCTGTATTTTTTCTCTGCAACTGCTTTTGGTATCTGTCATACCATTCAACTGCTTTAATGATGTACTCCTCTCGTTCTCTATCATTTCTTAAACTACTTGGGAGTTTTAATTTATTCATACTGACTTTTAAAGCAGGAGTTTGATTGGGTTTACTTTCATCTAATAAATCTTCCATATCCTCAACTGTAAATTTACTATCTTGGCTCATTTCTTTTAATCGTATTGCTTGGGATAATGAAGGTGTAACTTGATTAAACTCAATATAATCTAATAAATATCCCTGTTCTTCTTTAGTAAGATATGATATTTCTACTGCTGGTCTTAATGCTATACTAGGTTTCTCTTTATCTTTAATAATCTCATTATCTGCATACTCTAATAATTTAGGTAATAAATAAGTAAGACGAATATACCTTTGTATATTAGTAGCACTTTCTCCAACTTCTTCTGCTAAAATTTCTCTTGAAGTTTTACCAATTAAATTCTGTCCCACTGGGACATCATTTTTTCCAGGTCGTCCCGTTTGTCTTCTCATAGCATCTAATTTCATTTTATATGCAAATGCTTTTTCACTTGGTAGTATCTTTTCTCTTTGCATATTACTATCAACCATTATTATAGTTGCTTCATCATTAGACAATTCTCTTACTATACAAGGTATCTTTTCTAAACCTGCTAATTGACTAGCAAACTTTCTTCTATGACCTGAAATCATTTCATAGCGACCATCATCTTTTTTTCTTACTAATACAGGAACTAATATACCATTATCTTTAATGCTTTTAGACATTAACTTCATTTCTTCATTATCAATAACTTTAAATGGGTGATTTGGGAAGTCATCAATATCACTTATTTTAATATCAACAACTTTTTCTAAATCTGCACTATCTCTTTCTGCCTGTACTGTGAAATAATCATCTATCGTAGGTAGGTGCATTCTGCTTTCTCGTTTTTCCATTTTCTATAACCTCCTTTGCAAAAGAATAATATGCCTCTGCTACTTTACTATTCTTATTATAAGAAAATATGCTCTTACCTTCAGTAGTCGCTTCTGCTACTTTAACTGCTATTGGTATCTTATTATTAAATACTTTTATAATGTCTTTATAATTCTTTTGAATTTCATACATTGTTTCTTTAGATAGATTAGTTCTTTCATCTACAAGAGTTAAAAGTATTCCATCCACTTCTAATTTAGGGTTTATTTGTCGCCTAACTCTACCAACTGTATTTAATAATTGCACCATATTTTTAGCAGCTAAATATTGTGTCTGTACAGGAATTATAACTTTATCTGAACTTGCTAAAGCATTAACAGTTATCATTCCTAGAGATGGTGGACAATCTATCAATATATAATCATAATTGTCCTTAATCTCACTTAAACAATTCTTTAAGGTATATTCTCTACTCATAGCATTAACTAATGCCATTTCTAAAGCAGATAATTCTAAACTAGATGGTATTAAATCAATATCTTCTTTATGTTTTAATATGACACTTTGAGCATTGATTTCTTCTTCCCACATTGACCTTTTCATTAAATCTGCAACTGTTTGCATAGGATTGTTTGGATCATCATAAAATCCCATGCTCGTAGTTAAATCTGCTTGTGGGTCAATATCAACTAATAATACTTTCTTTCCTTGTTTTGATAATGCTACCCCTAAATTAAATGTTGTAGTTGTTTTACCAACTCCACCTTTTTGATTAGCAATAGATATTACTTTGCAATTTGCCATCTTCTCCTCCTTTCTAAAAGCCACCTTATATAAATAAGATGGCTATGTATTTACAATAAAAAAAGAATTGAATTTCTCATCAATTCCTGTTATGTTTTGTTTGGTTAAAATATATCAATTTTAGTTACTTAAGGTAATGTCCCCCTCCTATATGGAGTGCAGAATCTATATTAAATTTTACTCATTTTTTTGCTTTTTTGGTGATTTATATTGTTTTCGTTTTTTGCTTTTTTCCTTATTTTATAAGGGTTTGCAAGGTCGTTACTTAATGAAATGTCGCTATCTATGTGTAATA
>CAZPRO010000170.1:0-5068 GCA_964588775.1 uncultured Clostridium sp. | reverse complement strand
AATTTAATGCTACTACTCTCTGCTTTAACCCTTTTTCAAGATATTCAAATTCCTCCGCAGATATAATACGTGGAATGGGATCAAATGGAAAAAGCTGCTCTTTGAATGTTCCCTCCTTATAAATACCAAACTTAACACCATAACGGGCCAATAATTGGTTAACAATATCATTATGATTTAGTAAAGACTCATAGTTGTGCATTTTATCATCTCCTTTTAGTGGCTTATTCTAAAACCTGCTTTTGGATTTTGGGGTAAACCTAAGAAAAGGCGCTTTACATATTATATGTAAAACGCCTTTGTTTCTATTTGGGTTATTAATTTGTAAAAATAAAATGTATCAGTTACTTTTGCACTTCTACTATTTTTATTATAAGATTATGATACACGATTCATGGCTTTTTGGCAAGAGTAAATTGAAACATAAAATCTGCATAACCAATGCCTTTTCAAATTCCTTCATCAGTTCTTTATTTGGTATTCTCAAAGTGCCATCATAATAAGATAAAAATCCATACACAATCATTGCTGAGTATATTTCTTCTCTTGTTTCAGGAGACTTCTGCCCTGCTCTGAATTCTTCATCAATTATAATTTCCACATCATTTCCTGATACCATTTCAATTACATCATCATGTACTTCTGCTATGTTATATTTTAAATTTAAATTATTTTTTATATTTGAAATATAATCTTCATAACATTCCACTTCCATCCAATCATTTTGTAACTTTAACAATTATTTTAATGCTGATACAACATTTATAATTCCCAATATTATTATGACTATCATAAATATTACATTTTTCTTTTCTAAATTGGCCAGCTTATTTGAAGTTTCTTCACTAACTACATTAATTATATATTTTTGTTGCTCTTTAAATTCATTTGTTATTTTTGAATTTTGACTACTGATAATATTATTCATTCTTTCTTCTAACTTTCTAATTTCAAAAACCATATCTGACTTTAATATTCCTATTTTTGTGTCAAATGCTCCCTGCATTTCATTTATCATCTTATAATTTTCTATTTTTATTTCACTCAGCTGCTTAAGAATATCACCATTTAACTGTTTAATATTCCCTTCTATGTTTGTTACATTATTTACTAACATATTTAATTCTTTATTTATATTAACAATTGTATTTGTATTTTCAATTTCAATGTTTTCTAATTTACCAGCTATAATATCTTTTATAGCTTCAAACTCTGACATTATATGTTTTATTTCATCTTCTAAATTCATAACTACATTGTTATTATTTTTTAATATATCATTAAAACTGCTGAATTTATTATTTACCACTATTTCAACATCATCTATAACTTTCTGGGACTGAAGAAAGGCTTTTTTATTTTGTTCCTCCATTTCAGTTATGTTTTCTTTCTCAAGTTTAATCTTACTATTTATAGATTCAATTTCTTTTGATATATGTTTAAATTTTTTCTGCATGTCCAATAAAGAGTCTATTTCCTTTGATTTTATATCTAAACTTTCTATTGTTGCATTTAATTTATCTATGTTAACCACTTATTCTTCCTCCAATCTCCATAAGCTTTTCCAGTTTTTCCTCAAGTATATAGTTTAAGCTTACATTATCCTTTAATTTATCATAAATCTCATACTTATTTTTATAAAATTCATTTAATATTTGACTCAATTCATCTTTTTCTTCTATATCTAGATTATTTCCAATAATAATACTCTTTTCAAATACCATATCTTTAATATGACTATCTTTATCCATTATGGAAATAAATGCTTCTCTAAATCTGTCTTTAACAATCTTATCATATTCCCCTAATATTAATGCACAAATGCCGCTTAAATAATTTAATGCTGTGTTATATCTATAACTTTCTAAAAATCTCCTTAATCCTAATCTTATTTTATTAAAATGCTGTCTGTTCTTTAATTTATTTTCCTCATCTAAAATCAAAGTAAACAGTGATTCCAAATCATTTGGATTATTTGATAAATAATCCAGCACATATGTTTCATCTGTAATTTTGAAATACCCTTCCAAAGCTTCTTTAAAATAATTCTCGCCTTTTTGAAAATATGAATTACATAAATCAAGGAGATTTTTTTGTGACTGTCTTCTATTGTAAAATACATTATCATAATTCCACTGAATAAGAATATAAATATATTTTAATACCGCTTCAACATCCTCTCTTTTGTACATTCTATAATATCTGTCATATTTTTTAGCACTTAAGTTTTTAAAACTAAATTCTGTATCATACTTTTGTATAAATGATTCAAGACTTTTCTGTATATGTTTCTCATCCATTTCTCCATAATAGATTTTAAATTTTCCTCTATTGTTCCAGCCTTCAATAGTCCAGTCTTTTATAACACCAAGTAAATTCAATCTGTATATTGCTTTCTGCACTGATTGAAAATCAGGAATTATTGGTTTGTTTTTTATATGTAAATTTAATCTGTTAACATCACTGACTGTTATTATATTTTTTTTATTTAAACATAAATTTTTATAAATACCAAAAGTTAAAAAACATTCTTCCCCAATTCCTTTATTATTATTTATAGCCAGAAATAAATTTCTTAATATATCTCCGCTTTTAAATTTATATTTTTCTGTAATTATTCTTAATTCTTCCACAGTTGTATTAATATTAAATAATTTATCATAGTCCTTTTCTTCAATAATATCTTTTGAATGAAGTATATAACATTCTGCCCTTTTTTTATCCCTTCCTGCTCTTCCTGCTTCCTGATAAAAAGATTCTACTGAACCTGGAATTCCATAATGAATGGTATATCTGATATTAGACTTATCTACTCCCATACCAAATGCTTTTGTTGCAGTTAATAATGGAAATTCATTATTTTGAAATTCTTTTTGAACCTGATTTTTATATAAATTAAATTCTTCTTCATTCATTATTGGAACTTTTTTTATTTTAGGAACTTCGCCAGAATAATATTTTACCTTCCCTTTAAATTTTTCATTTTCTAATAATTTGTTCATTACACCATAACATCCATATTTCCAATTTACATGTGGTGTAAAAATTAATCCGCACTTACTATCTTTTCCTTTAAGCTCCAGTATATGCTCTTTGTTATCTAGATTATTTAACAATTCAATAAGATTTCTTTCCTTATCTTCATTAACATTTCTATTATCCTCTATAACCTTAAAATTCAATTCTGGTCTTGTATAATCAACTATAGTTTTAACATTGCTTTCATCAATTTCGAATTCAATTAAAATATCTTTAAGCACGTTTTTAGATGCAGTAGCTGTAAGTCCTAAAAATGTTGCAGATGGACATATATTTTTTATTGTTTTCGATAAATTTAAATAAGAGGTTCTAAAATCATGCCCCCATTCTGACAGACAATGAACTTCATCTATAACTGCATATCCAATACTAAAATCAGCATTTATCTTTCTTAACTGTTCTCTAAAAATTTCTGTTTGGAATCTTTCTGGTGATATCCATGTATAAAAATATTTTCCATTTGCAAAATTATTAATAACTTTTTCTTTTTTATCTCCTTCCTGATCGCTGTTAATAATCTGTGTATGTACAACTCCTTTTTTATCAAGATTTAATTTCTGATCATACATTAATGACTTTATTGGAACAACAACAAAATTTACTGTTGGCTGAAGCAGACAGCATAATTGATAACATAAAGATTTTCCACTTCCTGTTGGCAATAATCCTATTGTATCATTTAATGATAATGCATTAATTATTATGGGAACTTGTCCATTATTAAATCCATTAAACTGAAATATATCTTTATTAATATTATACAAACTTTGTATATTAGAATTTTCCTCTGACTCAGTAATAATATTATATTTTATGGGTTTGGCTGCTGCTACTTTAAAATAGTTTTTTTCATTAAAATAATCACTACGTACATAACATATATTTTCTTCAAAACAATTATTATCCCATTTCTTTAATAAGCTGAAATCTATATTTATTCCTTCATGTAAATTATAAAAGCTATCCACTTCATTAATTATAAATTCTATATTATTAATTTTCTTTCCCTGCAGATTCAGTATATTTTCAATCCAATTAATCAAATCCTTTATAGCTGTTAAATATGGAAATTTTATGTCCTCACATTTAATATTAAATATCCATTTATCATCATTTATATGTATTAAATTATTTTTTAAAAGTTCTAACAATAATATTTGAAATCTTATTATACTATCATAAATCATATAATTTTCCTTATTGCTGTCACTATTTATAAAGCTTTTTATATAATTTACCTCAGTATTATTTTCAGCCATATCATAGATATATTGTATTTTTCTTAAAATAAGCTGTTTATTTCCTTTTATATAGTCTTTAATTTCTCTCACTGGAATTCTTAAAATTGTTATTCCCTGCTTTTTTAAATAATCATCTCTTTCCATATCTTTTAATTTATCTATTTCTGATTCATGCTGAATTCCATCAATTTCAATAACAAGTTTACATTGTGGAAAATAAAAATCTGCATAATTATCTGAAAATGAATTATTAACATCTTCTACTATTTCATGAAATTTTACCTCAGGCATTATTAAATTTACAATAAATCCATAATCTTTTAACTCATATGGTAAAATATCTTTGTAAAACTTTAATGCTGGATTATCATTTGCTTTTTCATATCCTTTTATGGTTTTATCCCAGTTTGGAATTTCTATTGATGCATATCTAATATTATTATAAGTTTTATACTCTCCAATTGAATTTATTAAAAATTCTGAAGGCCTTGTTGGCATTCCTCTTTGTAAAATATTTTGTATTACACAAAAAGTACTATATAAACTTTCATCTTTTAATATGGATGCTTTTTTATTTAAATTTATAATATAATTGTTTTTTACTGTACAATAATTAGATGAATATTTCTTCATTTCTATGCTCCCCTTGATTTTAAATATCTCATCTTATCAAAATAATTATTGATATATTAATAATTATATCAAATTATTAATGTTTTAACTTAATATGGAATATTTAAGAATTTTTCCTTCAATATTCTTTTATTTTTAATGATTGTTATAAAAAA
>CAZPRO010000169.1:0-5081 GCA_964588775.1 uncultured Clostridium sp. | reverse complement strand
CTATCATACCCATCATAGGATATATTATATCTGTCTTTAGCCATTAAAACATCATCATCTTTTTCATAGTCCATATCACAAAATTTTATGCTGTATGAATTATTAGAAGAATGATAAAGATCATCATCTATACTGCAAAAAATTTTCAAACTAACAGAAAAACATATTACAGAAAATATTAACACACATATCCCAATACGTTTTCTTGAAGCAAACACTTCCAAACCACATGCTATTAACAATATGCTAATAATAAGTATAAAACCAGAAATACCGCTTAAACTATCAAATGACAATTTTCAGCCCTCCTTTAATTGTATGCTTCTATCTTAACATATATGACTAAAAATTTATATACTCTTAGTTTTAATTTTTATTGTTAAAATTAATGGGTTATATTGAATTATGAGTAAGAAATATATTAGGAGATTCATTTCATATTCCTATATTATTTGGTCAAAATATAAAGTCAGCAAAACCCGAAAAAAATTTCGTATTTTGTTGACTTTATATTTTTTTAGTATTAAAATCAGCTTAGGTGATAAACAATGAATAGAGAAATTAGAATTCCAAAACAAAAAAGATCTATAGAAAAAAAAGAAAAAATAGTACAAACAGCCTATAAAATATTCAACGAAAAAGGTTATCATAATACAAATACTGCTGAAATTGCAAAGGAAGCTGGATTTTCAACAGGATGTCTTTATGATTATTTTATAGACAAATCTCATTTATTTTTTGAAGCTCTTAAAATGCACAATAATGATATAACAACTCTTATTACCAATAAATTCAAGGAACTTCCAGATAATATGAATCTGTATGATACAATATTTAATTTTATTCATATATTTATGGAAGCTCATAATCACTCTATTGGATTTCACAAAGAAGTAATGGCATTAAGCTATTCAAATAGTGAAATAAATGATTTTTTAAAATCCTATAATAACTCAAATACCATTAAAAACTTAATACTTTATTTTTCCAAGAGAAATATTAATTTAAGCATTGAAAAAGCACATCTGTTTTTAAATACTGTTGACAGTGTCTGTCATGACCTTCTCTACAATTATGATGATTCAATAGAAATAGACACTTATATTAGTGAATGTGCACATATGTTAGAATTCATGTTAAATTCTAAATTTTAATATAGATTTTGGAGGCGATTAACTTGAAAATATTATTAATAAACGGACTTAATTATAATGAATCACTAAATAATCCCATTATAAAAAAACTTAATGAATATATTAAAGATAAGAATAGTACAAGTACCTTAAAAAATTTATATGAACTGTCTTTAAAACCTTGTAACAGTTGTGATTACTGTCAAAACAAAAATCCTGGTATTTGTGTTATAAAAGATGGACAAAATGAACTTCTTTACCAATATATTTCAAGTGATATTACTATTATTATTACTCCAATAATGTTTGGTTCTTGCAACTCCACAACAAAAACTTTCTTGGACAGAACACAGCCGCTTTATCTTCCATACCAAAAACTTAGCAGTAATATAATGCAGAACAGATATGACAAATATCCTGATATTGTGTTTGTTGGTATTATAGATGATTTTACCAGCAACAAATCCATAGAAAACTTTAAGAATTCTATGTTGAATTCTACATTGGCTCTACATAGCAAAAAAAGATTGGTGAAAATAGTAAAAACAGATTGTGATATAAAAAATTTCGATTTTCTATAAAATCAAGGAGGATTTAAATATGTATGAAAATATATGTATATTAGTGAGCAGTCCTAAAAATGAACAAAGTAACTCAAATAATATTTCTAAAAATATAGAAAAAAAATTAATTAATAAACATTTAAATTATTCTAAGCTGTATTTATCAAAAGAAATAAATGACATGGAAAGTCTTATGAAAAAAATCTCCAAATCAGATTTATTGCTTCTTATATTACCCATTTACGAAAACAATGTTCCTTCTACTGTACTTTATGCTTTTGAAGAACTTTATAAACGCAAAAAGCATATTTTTCAAAATGATAAAAGCTTATTTGTTATAACAAGCAGTGGGTATGCATCTATGGATGCCAGCAAATATGCAGTAAATACTTGTCAATTATTTGCAGATTCCATGAATATTACATGGCTTGGAAGTATTTCAGCTGTTCCAGGAACTCTTATTGAAGGGGAAGATTTAGGAAAAATGTATAATAACTTTAGTAAAGCTCTAGATATTATAACAGATAGTTTCTCTCAAAATATTCCAATTTCTCAAAGTGCATTTTCATTAGCTTCAAAGCCTGTAATTCCTTCATTTTTATATCGTTTTGCAGGCAAATTATATCAAAGCAAAAGTATAAAAGAAATTGGGAAATCCAATTTCTTTGCAAAACCACTAATTTAAAATTAGAAACCTTCTGTTTTTTAATGGTTCATTTTATTATTTGCTTACATCCAGCAGTTAAACCACCAATATCTAGTTTAATATGTTTAAACAGGCATTTTTCATTTCCTAAATTTCACCTGCCATCCTAAATGCTTGTTTAGCTAAAAATACAGCTATAATTTCATTAATAACAGCAGCTGCTGCAATGGTACCCTGTATCATGACTGCATACTCTGGTAAAAATGGCATTAAAGTTTGCACTGCTATACCAGTAAATATTAGGGATACACCTGAATGAGGTAAAAGAGCTAACCCTAAGTATTTAGATACATTATCATGAGCCTTTGATAACCTGCCACCTGCATAAGCCCCCAATATTTTTCCTATTCCACGGGCTATTATATATATGGCAGTAAAAATTCCAGCACCAAATATTAATTTATAATCTAGTGGTGCTCCTAAGTTTATTACCATAACAACTAATCCTATGCCTATTATAGGATTAATAACTTCTATTATTTCTTTTACTCTCTCTTTTTTGATTGTGTTTACAATAATGGCAGACAATGATATGCCAGATAATAATAAGTTTATTGACAATATATTATTATTTACATACCTTCCAATAATAACAGTAATAACTATAAGTATTGCAATCTTTAATATTGTTTCTATCTTAGAGCACTTATTTTTTAAAATCTTACTGCCTATATAACCTGTAACCCCTCCTATAGCAAGTGGTAATATTATCATCATTAAAATAGAAATAATATTTATTGACTCTCCAGTCATACCTCCTGAAACTGCCCCAATAACAAGGAAAAAAACTATTAATCCCAGTACATCATCTAAAGCTGCAAGTGGTATTAAAGTCTTAGCAACTGAACCTTTAGCATTATATTCTTTAACAATTGATAAAGATGGTGCTGGTGCTGTTGCTAATGCAATTGCTCCAAATACTAAAGCTATATACATTGGTATATCTGCAAATATAAAAAATGCAATTGCAACTAATATAAATGCTGTCATTCCTTCAAATAAACATATAATAATTATTTGCTTTCCTGACTTCTTAAGTTCTTCTAGTATCAGTTCAGTACCTATCAGCATTCCTACTAATATTTCTCCTACATTAGTCAAAATATGATACCACTGTGCATCCATAATGCTGCTATTCATCCAGTTCAATGCATGTGGACCTATTATCATACCTGTTATGAGCCATCCAAGTATAGATGGCAGCTTTAATTTTGAAATTAATTTTCCTATAATAAAAGCTATAATAGTAAATAAAATTAATAATATAATTCCTTTAATCAATTAAATCACTCCTATTCCTTGTCTATTCCCTCAAAAACCATCTCCAGCATCTCTCTATGATCCTTTCTAAACTCTTCAATAGCAGTATCTTTATCTATATCTGTATCATTTATTCTTTTTAAATGCTTCTTTTCTAAGTTATCTCCTATCATTACTATTAACTCAAAGGCTTTCTCTTTATTAAACTTAGGATTTATATCTATATTTTTTATAACATTATATATAAGATTATTATTATAAATTTCATACTCTCTACTTAATTCCCCAGCTTTTTCTATGCTGTTATCTATTACTAAATTTACAATAATTTTTGAGTATAAAGGATTCTCTCTGAAAAATTTAAATTTTATGTCAAAATATTCCTCTACATAATCTATTCCCTTCTTGTTATTATCTTTAATATTTATAGCTATGTTTCTTTTAAAGCTATCTATAACATGTCTGACTACAGTTATATATATTTTTTCTTTTGAATCATAGTAATGATAAAGCAGTCCCTTTGATATGTTAGCCTTTTTACAAATAATATTAGTAGATGACGCTCTATATCCTTTTTGTGCAAATTCTTCAATTGCAGCATTGAGAATTTTTTCTTTAGCACCTATAGTTTCCTGTTCCATATTTTCCCTCCCATTTGACCAAGTGGTCTATCAGTAATATATTGTATCCTTTATAGACCACCTGGTCAATACTTAGTTTATTTTCATTCTCATATCTGGATGGTTTTCTATGAATATTTTTATAGTAGACAGCTCTGCTAATTTAGCATTCATATTACTTACACCACCTGTTAACACATAATATTGCTATGTATATATAATATAGCATCGCAATTATATTACGTTATTAATATATTGCCCTAAAAAACTTGTAATTTAATTACGTATTATGATAATATCATTACAAGAGGTGAAAATAATTGAATATTGGCCATAATATAAAAAAATATAGAAAGCGTGCATGTATTACTCAAGTACAACTTGCAGAAAAAGTAAATAAAAGTGTAAGCACAATTCAAAAATACGAGTTAAACACCGTAAAACCTAATATCACAATCATTACCAAAATAGCAGATGTGCTTAATTGTACTGTTAATGATTTACTAGGATTAAACATTACAGATGACAAAGATGCTTCAGAGCTTCTTTATAATGATAACCAAAACAGATTAATAAATATTTTAAAAATATATGGTTATAAAATTTATGAAACTGATAGTATATTCAGAATAGTAAAACATGATATTATAAAAGAATTTTCTGAAGAGCAATTCAATAATGCAGAGTCCTTTATAAATCAATGTATAAATTTTATAGTAAATAGATAACAATTTATTATCAAATAAAAAGGAGCTGATAACATGAAATGGAGTGAAGCAAGAAAAACATACCCTAACAA
>CAZPRO010000168.1:0-5172 GCA_964588775.1 uncultured Clostridium sp. | reverse complement strand
ATAAAACAGCACATAATGCTTTTTTTAATTTAGCTTATGTGCTGTTTTACAATTTAATAAAATATTATCTTTTTCTATACATCTTTAAATCGGCTATGTCTAAAACAATTCCTGCTTCTCTAAAAAAGTCCAGTCCTAATAATCCATTAACTTTTTCGTCTGGATCTATCTGTCCAAAATCTATCTTGAAATCATTTAATCTAATATCTCCACATGAAATAGTGTCAATTCTTTTTCTTACCGCATAGCTCGAAGCTCCTCCATAGCCATATGCTTCAATCAACATATCTTCATTTATAAATTCTGCCTGTAGTTCTTCTAAAAAATCAGGTGATATTATTGTATGAAATGCACCTGTATCTACAATAACATCATTTACAACTACATTTTTTCCTTTATGTTCAATTTCAATAGAAGTATATAGTAATCCATTTTTTAAGTGTAATTTTACATTCATTATATACTCCTTCTTATTCCAATATTTTTTACTTTTTCTATTATGACATTTTCATTAGCAGTACTATATACAAGCTGACCATTTTTGCATTTTGCAAATTCTTTCATTGCTTCATGACCGTCTTTCATTACCTTTATTACTGCAATATCATCAACATATTTATATTTATCATCTTCATGACTTTCTACAATTTCAAATTTAATAAATTGATTTGGATATAAACTCTTTACTTCGCTCCATTTCATAGGTATAACACCTCTTTTCTTTTTGGTAATTATATTATAACATATTAGACTATGTAAACTTTTATTTCTAATTCATTTAATCATTTCATATATAAACTTAAATTGAATAATATTGAAATAGTATTGATATTGATAAATAAATTCAAATTTTTTAATATTATTGAAACTTTTTTATTTTATCCATGCACCATCACTGCCTAAGTAATATCCATTGACATATGTATTTTTCAGCATAGCTCCATCATTGCCAAAGTAATACCACTTATCATTTTTCTCTTGTATCCATCCAGTTTGTAATTGCCCAACAATGTTAAAGTAATAATACTTTCCATTTATGTTTTGCATTCCTGTCAACATAACTCCATTATTATTAAAATACATCCACCTTCCCATATCATCCTTTCTCCAGCATCCTTTAGGATTATTAGCATAGATATTTTTTTCAAGTATCTCTTTTGTTGTAAAGCCTTCTGAATTACTTACATTTTTATTATTTGATTTATCCATCTTCTTTTTATACTTCTTTAATTCATCTAGTAAATCATCTCTTTCATTGCAATCATCAAGAAGTTTTATTTTTTCTTTAGCTTTTTCATACAAAGCTTCATCTTCATAGTTATTTTTAAATATCTTCAACCAGTGCTCTGCATTTTTGTATTTTTTAGTTTCTGTTATGTCTTCTTCTTCCTCTTCCCCTTCATCCTCACTATTATCTATTGTCGTTGTTGTATTATTGCCCTGTGAGTTGTTATTAGTAGTTGTGTTGTCATTATTACTGTTGCTATTATTTTTTAAGCTGTCATTATATTCTTTTAATTTTACTGGATCAGGATTATATGATGATATTAATGTAACCCCAGGCATTGTTTTCATAGAACCATTATACATATATGGGTTAGGATAAACTTCAACATATCCTATTATTAACCCTATCTCTCTATTATTTTCAAATGATGAAATTGAAAAATTAGTTTTTAAATGAGTTAAATCAATATTTTTAGTAAAATCTTTTTCATCTGAAAATTCATCACATTTAGTCCACCTTGCTTCATTCCTAAGATCTTCAAAGAACATTCCAATTGTAGAAGTTATCCCATCATCAAAAATAAACTTATCTCCATTAGGTATTAAATACAAATTATCTGCTGCTTTATTGAAATTTCTCATTATTTGGTCTCTCATTTTTAAAGTCATTGGTTTATCTTTATATGATTCATATTCTCTTAAACATTTTTCTACACTTTGCCATGTATCTGATGAAAACTTGTCCTTTATTTTTTCACACTTTAGATATACATTATATATGTCATCGTCATCACTATTAAAAGTTGCACTATTACCAGCCCCTGCTCCTAATGAAATATTACTTAGAAGCATTAGTAATGCAACACAAAATACAATACATTTTCTTATTAAACTCCTCATTATCAATTTCCCCCTTTGTGTTTATTATTATTTTATTGATTCACTTAGATGTCTCAGCCATCTTTCTGAATATCCTAACTCTCTCGAAAGTTCTTTTATATCCACTCCTTTCTCTCCTAATCTTTTCAATACATATTTTTTAGAATATAACTTTACAGGAAAAGTAACCTGTTGACCTTGATAATATTTATGTATTTTTTTAGTGGCATCAACTCCTAAATTTTTAATCATATCTTCATATATTCCAGCAAAATTACTAGGGTCTACATTCTTTCTTTTTCTTATTTTTAGCTCCCCCTTCCTAATCTTTAATCTAATAATATCTGTCTTAAAATTTTTTATCTTCTGCATTATTCCTTGTAAAACTCCAACTCCAATCTGTTTTTATACTCATATTTTAATTCTGTAACTAGGACATATATTGTCCAAATCATCATTTTTTATTTAAGAACACCTCCAAAACAAAAAGAGATATTCAAAACCTAATTGTTTTGAATATCTCTTTGTATAATTTTCAATAATATATACTTTAATTCTTTTTTAATTTCACTTTTTTATTCCATTAGACTCAATTTCATATTTTTTAGCTTTCTTTAATTGTTCTTTTATTTTTACTATTATTTTGATAACATTCTAAATCCTTTCTCATACATAAATTTTTTTATAATTATGAATTATATAGTTTATACATTCTTCCTATAGTTTCTTTTATATCATTTCTATATGATTCAGGTTCCAGTACTTCTAAAAATTCTTTTTGTGAAAGCATCCATCTTTTGACACCTTCCCCATAAACTTGTGCTTTTATAATAGGTTTATTATCTTTCTCATCATATTTTAATATTTGTGCTGTTGGTAATCTATCAAGTATTGCTTCTAATGAATCTCCCCAAAATTTAAATTTAATATTTATTAATTCTCCTGTATACATAAATTGTATTCTTTTATGAAATTCGCTTTCTTCAAAACGATTTCTTTCTTCCATAATAAATGTATTATTACTAATATTATAATTAATAAAGCGATCTACTCTAAAGACTATAGAATTATTTTTTTCATTTCCATCAAATTTGGCAATAAGATAAAAATAATATTCACTAAATACTAATCCTAATGGATTTAATTTGTAACTTTTAGTAACTCCATCTTGTCTAGTATATTTAGCTTCTACAACATTTCTATTTTGTATGCTTTTGCTTATTTCCCATATTACATCAATAATACTTTTATTATGCCTTGGTGGAACATAATTAAACTTTTCATTACTTATTATCTTTTGTAATGTTTTATTGTCCTCACATTGAGATATTAGTATATTAATTACTCTTTCCATATCCTTTTTTGCAAAAGCTCTTGATTCAAGAATAATTTTTGATAATACATAAATATCTTTATCAGAAAACTTAAAACCAGCTTTATTAATCATTTTATATGTGTTTGTGCTTTCATCTTTTACTATCTGCCTCACATTATCAATTCCATCATTATTAGTAAAATATTTATTTAGCTCTTCAATATCTCTTCTTATAGTTCTTTCATTAACATCATATGATTCAGCTATATTATTTTTATTAACTTCTTGTCCTTTATTAAACCTTTCATACATCTGTAACAAACGAAATATTTTATCTTTTCCATCACTTTTCCCCATATAATGCACCTCTTATTTATAATTATACCAATTTTTTCATTAAACACATATTCTAATTGTTAAAAATCTATATCATTTTTTCATGCAATTCAGAAAAAAAATACATTTTCCGTGCCCCATATGCCCTCACAAAATTATTTAACTAAATAAAGATATAGACATAAGATTAATGTTATATCTTTATTTAGTATTTTTTGTTTTAATCTTTAAATATGTGATATCAATTTAATACTCCTCTGCAAGAATCATAGTAGAATAATCAACACTGTCAATTACATACAACTTCATATCATACTCTATTGGAAACTTTGATTTTTCTACCTTATATTTTTCTTTATATGGGGGCACTTCCTGTTCATGTTCTATTATAACTTTATTCTCCTTTACCTTTAGTCTGAAAATCTGTAGGTAGTCCAATTTCTTTTTATCCTTTAGTGAATCTATCATGCTCCATATTAGTATTTGAAGCTGCATTGGTACTGTTTCATTTACTTGTCTGCTTACATAGCGGTTTTCTTGTTTAAACATTTTATCATCCTTTCCTATTATTTTTTATATGAAAAAAGACTACCTTCATTACGAAAGCAGCCTTCTAACATTCCATTTCTGCAAACATATAATGCTGATTATAATTATTATCAAATATATTTTGTATATCCATATCAAGAAGTTCTTCAATTTCAATACCATTTACAAGTTCTCTTATTACTGCATCTTTGCTTGTTTCATTCACAAAATATTCTACTAATGCATCTTTATCTAAAAGCTTATTAACGAAGTAACTGTCATTAAGCATTGTTTCAAGTTTTTCAACTGCCATATCCTTTAGATTAGTTCCTTCAATATAAATAATTGTCTTATCATTTATTTCACAATATCCGTTTTCTTCAATTTCCTGCATGAAGCCCTCAACTTCATCTATACTAAGATTCAATTCAGTATTTCCTTTTAACCATAAATACATTCTTATAATAAAACTATCAGTATATCTATTTCCTATTTCTGTTGCTAAAGCTAAAGTCTTATCAAAATCAATCATAAGTTCCTTTTTTAAATCTTCATCATCTATTTGTGATACCAACGCTTCAACCTTTTGTATCTTGTCTGAATCCATATTACTATACTTATTAAGAATTGCATTAATTTCATTTGAAATAAAACTTTGTATTATATCTGAAAAATTTCTGTTTGTTATTATCATAATTTTCAACTCCATTTCTTTTTTATTAAACTTCATCATGTTCTTTAAAACTGTAATATGTATCGTTTCCAATAATAATGTGATCTAATAACTTAATGCCTAATATAGTACCACTTTCTTTAATTCTTAATGTAATTTCCTTATCTTCTTTACTTGGTGTTACATCACCACTTGGATGATTATGCATCACTAC
>CAZPRO010000167.1:427-5183 GCA_964588775.1 uncultured Clostridium sp. | reverse complement strand
ATAATTATTATATATGTAAACAGACTTAAAAATAATAATCTAGTAAAGGTAGATTTATATGAAAAAAATACATGCAACAAATTTAAACTTTAGTGTACTGAAAATTAAAAGTATATATAAAATTAAAAATACAAATATCTTGAAAAGATTTGTATATGATAATTTAGAAGACATAGATGAATTAAATAATATGGTGAAAGAACTATTAAAAAGGAAATGGATTTATATAAAAAATAAAGACATATATTATAATACAGACTTGTGTGCATTATTTCCTAATTTGCTTACATTTGTTATTGGATTTTGTCCTATAAGGGAAAAATTTAATGACAGCAGTGTTAAACTTAAATTTGGACAGTACTGTGGGAGAATTATGACAGATACTGAACTATTAAAGATAATGGATAGCAAAGGCTGTGTTCAAAATATTGAATTCTATAACTATACTGTATTTTTAAATGGAATAAAATTTATAGATAAAAATAATTTAAATAAAATAAATAATTTCAATAATAAGGAAAATCCATATTTATCATATCATATTCCAATATATGATTTGATTAAAAACAAAAAGATAATGGATAACAATGGATATGATTTAAAATATATTGATGAAGGCATAAGGATAAAAAATCTGTGTGATGTAATAAATTTATGGTTTGATTATGAACTTATACCAGCAGGATTATCAGAAGAAAAGGAGCTACTATATTGTAAGCTTATGGAATTATCTAAAATTAAATATTATACAACTAAATATAGAAATATTAAGACACATTATGTAAAAGAGGAGAAAATTAAATGAAGAAACCAGAACTTTTAGCACCAGCAGGAAATCTAGAAAAATTAAAAACAGCAATAAAATTTGGGGCTGATGCTGTATATCTTGGAGGAAGTAAATTAAATTTAAGGGCTTATGCTGATAATTTTACAATAGAAGAATTAAAAGAAGGAATTGAATTTGCACATAGCAGAGGAAGAAAAGTACATATTACATTGAATATAATTCCTCATGATTCTGATTTACAGGGAATTGAAGAATATATAAAAGAAATTTATGATTTAGGTGTTGATGCAGCCATAATTGCAGATCCAGCCATTATAACAATTGCAAAGAAAGTGGCACCTGACCTTGAAATACATTTAAGTACACAGGCTAGCTGTTTGAATTATGAAATGGCAAAATTTTGGCACCAAATTGGAGTTAAAAGAGTTGTTACAGCTCGTGAAATGACACTAGAAGAATTAAAAGAAATGAGAAAAGAATTATCTGATACTTGTGATATTGAATCATTTGTACATGGGTCTATGTGTATGGCTTATTCTGGCAAATGTAATCTTTCTTACTATTTAACAGGAAGAGATCCTAATAGAGGTGCATGTGCTCAGCCATGTCGTTATAAATATCATGTTTATAAAGAAGGCAATACTCTTGAAGAAGTAAATGAAGATGGAAAAGGAACTTATCTAATGAATTCAATGGATTTATGTATGATAGAACATATTCCAGAATTAATAGAAACAGGAATAACATCTTTTAAAATAGAAGGAAGAATGAAAAGTGTCTATTATGTTGCTTCTGTTGTTAAAGCATACAGACAGGCAATAGATAAGTACTTTGAAAATCCTGAAGAATACAAGTTTAATCCTAAATGGATGGAATACCTTGTAAAACCAAGCCATAGACCATTTACTACAGGTTTTTATTTTGATGAAGAAGTTAAACAGTATTATGGAAATTCATCGTATATAAGATCATATGAGATAGTAGGTATTGTTAAAGATTATGATAAAGAAACAAAAACAGCTATAATTCAAGAAAAAAATAAGGTTTTAAATGGTGAAACCGTAGAGCTTCTTGCACTAACAGGTGATGATAAGCTTCTTGAACTAAATGAAATGACAAATATAGATGATGAACCTATTGAAACAGCTAATGTTCCTGAAATGCTGTTTAAAATAAGAACGGAAGTAGAACTTGTAAGAGATGATATTTTAATTAAAAATTTACCATAATAAATAATAAATATAAAGTATGTGTTTATATAAAAGTTAGATTTTAAATGGGGCTGTCGCACAAAGCTTAAATCATGTCATATATACTATCAAACAACTTATTTAATAGCTGTATATAGCAGTTGGATTTCTTAATGCGACAGCCCCATTTTTAACGTATAGGAATTCATAAAATGATTGATTAATAAAAAGTTATATAAATAGAGGCTTTAGCTCACTTAAAAAGTTCTATACGTTAAAAAAATGTAATGGTGCAAAAGGTTCCGAAAGCAAGTTTTGGAACCTTTTGTATGGGTAAAAAAAGTGTCTTCTTAATTAATTTTATAAAGTATAATAATATTACTATATGAAGAAAGGAAAAATATAATGAATAAATTGAAAATTGGAAGTAAAGTGGGAATTGTAGCTTGTTCAAATGGATTTAAATCTGAGCAGAAACCTATGGTCGAAAAAATTATAGAAGCATTGCAGCAAATGGGGTTTAAACCTGTAATGAGCAGTAAGATATACAGAGAAAATTTAATTTATAATGGAACATGGAAGGAAAAGGCTGATTCATTAAATGAATTTTTTAAAGATAAAGAAATAGATGCAGTATTTGATATTTCAGGTGGAGATTTAGCAAACGGAATACTAGAATATATTGATTATGAATGTATAAAATGTAATGAAAAGTATTTATTTGGCTATAGCGATCTTACAGTACTGCTTAATGCCATATATGCAAAAACACATATGAAATCCTATCTTTATCAAATAGGAAATATAACAGGCCCATATGGTAAAATTCAAAAAAATAATTTTGAAAATACTTTTGTAAAAAATATAAATGAGGAATTATTTAATTTTGATTATAGATGGATTCAGGGAAAGCATATTGAAGGAATAGTTATAGGTGGGAATATAAGATGCTTTTTAAAGCTTGCAGGGACAGAATTTATACCTGATTTCAATGATAAAGTGCTTCTTTTGGAAAGCTTAAGTGGAGATGCATTTAAAATGAATACTTTTTTAAATCAGTATAAGCAGATGGGAGTATTTAAGAAAATAAAGGGGATAATTCTTGGAAGCTTTAATGAAATGGAACAAAAAAATATACAGCCTGATATGGTTTCAATAGTAAAAGATATTGTCAATGATGAAAACATACCTATTATAAAGACAAATATGATAGGACATGGACAGGATTCTAGATGTATAAGAATAGGGGAAAGGGTGAATTTTATTAAATAGTGTTATATTAAAATATTGACAAAATTTAATCATTAAGATATTATAAAGATAAATTTATATGTTAAAAGCATTGAAAAAGAGGAGTAGAAACTGAAAATATTATAAGAGAGAGGGAAAAGGTGAAAACCCTTATATGGAAAGTTTTGAAGGTAGCTTTTGAGTTTCTTTGGTGAAATAATAGTAACTAAAGACGGTTTTCTAAATCGTTATTTTAATTAAGAGTCCATAGGTAATGTGGAAATAAAGGTGGTACCGCGAGTTTTCGTCCTTTTTGGGATTGAAGACTTTTTTTATTGTAAAAAATAATACTTATATATGGAGGAATAAGAATGTCAGAAAATAAGAACATAGCAACTACATACAACCCAAAAGAATTTGAAGAAAGAATATATAAGAACTGGGAGGAAAAAGGCTACTTTACACCCAAAATTGATAAGAGCAAAAAACCTTATACAATTGTTATGCCGCCTCCAAATATAACTGGAAAATTACACTTAGGTCATGCCTTTGATGATACTTTACAGGATATGCTTATAAGATTTAAAAGAATGCAGGGGTATTGTACACTATGGCTGCCAGGAGAAGATCATGCTTCAATTGCAACAGAAGTTAAGGTTGCAAATGAACTTGCTAAGCAGGGATATGATAAGAAAGAAATGGGGAGAGAGGCATTTCTTGAAAAAGTATGGCAATGGAGTGATGAATACAGAGCTACAATAAGAAATCAGGTAAAAAAACTGGGAGTATCTGCTGATTTTACAAGAGAAGCATTTACAATGGATGAAAATTTAAGTGCTGCTGTAAAGCATGTATTTGTCAAGTTATATAATGAAGGGCTTATATATCAGGGAAATAGAATAACAAACTGGTGTACACACTGTCAGACTGCTTTGTCTGATGCAGAAATCGAATATGAAGAACAATCAGGACATTTCTGGCACATTAACTATCCATTAGCTGATGGTTCTGGATTTCTTGAAATTGCAACAACAAGACCAGAAACATTACTTGGAGATAGTGGTGTTGCTGTAAATCCTAATGATGAGAGATATAAACACTTAATTGGAAAAAATGTTATCCTTCCACTTGTAAACAGAGAAATTCCAATAGTTGGTGATGAATATGTTGATGTAGAATTTGGAACAGGTGCAGTTAAAATGACTCCTGCTCATGACCCTAACGATTTTGAGGTTGGAAAGAGACATAACCTTGAAATTATAAGAATAATGGATGACAAGGGTATTATTAATGAAAAAGGTGGAAAATACAAGGGCTTAGACAGATATGAAGCAAGAAAAGCAATATATGAAGATTTAAAATCAGAAGGGCTTTTAGTTAAGATAAAAGAACATGTTCATAATGTTGGTACTCATGACAGATGTGGTACAACAGTTGAACCGATTATATCAAAACAATGGTATGTAAAGATGCAGGAATTAGCAAAACCAGCTATAGAAGTTGTTAAAGAAGGTAAAACAAAATTTGTTCCTGAAAGATTTGATAAAAC
>CAZPRO010000167.1:0-417 GCA_964588775.1 uncultured Clostridium sp. | reverse complement strand
TGTAAAAAATAAGAGTATAAAATTCACGCCTAAAAGATTTACAAAAATTTATTATAACTGGATGGAAAATATTCAAGATTGGTGTATTTCAAGACAGTTATGGTGGGGACACAGAATACCAGTTTATTACTGTCAAGATTGTAATGAAATGATGGTTCTTGAAGAAACTCCAACTAAATGTACTAAATGTGGAAGCATAAATATTAAGCAGGATGAAGATGTGCTTGATACATGGTTTTCTTCAGCATTATGGCCATTTTCAACATTAGGCTGGCCAAATAAAACAGAAGATTTAGAATATTTCTATCCAACAAGCACACTTGTTACAGGACATGATATTATATTCTTCTGGGTAGCAAGAATGATATTCTCAGGATTACACTGTATGGGTGAAACTCCATTTAATACTGTTCTTAT
>CAZPRO010000166.1:0-5262 GCA_964588775.1 uncultured Clostridium sp. | reverse complement strand
TTAGGACGAAAAACTTCCGCGTTGCCACCTAAATTGCCAGCATAAAAAATATACTAACCTCTTTACTATGCTATAAAGGGCATAAACCTCTGACTCATCGCCAGCAGCTCTAAAAGTGGAAAGACTTACAATAATCACTGGTTCACACCACCCACCAGTTCTCTTAAGATATTAATAAATCGAAGCTTTTATAATAACGCTGTTACTAATTTAGTATAAAACTATTTTTTTATTTTTACAAGTAATTTATACATTTTTTTATAGCAATATTAATATTAAGTGTAAATAAAACCAAGTCTATTCATTATTTTCTAAACAAACTGCCCAAAAGATAAATTTATCTTGTCATGTTCCAAAAAACTGATTTGTCTATGTTGCTGCTGTCAATTTCTTCTCTGTCCCATGCAATATTTTTTCTTAAAAGTCTTGCCGGACTTCCTGCTAAAATACAGTTATTAGGAAACTTTTTATTTACAAAACTGTTTGCACCAATAATGCTTGCCTCTCCAATATCAGTTCCTCCAACTAACGTACATTTAATTCCTACCCATACATGATCATGAAGTATTATATTATCACCGCCGTTTATACGTTCTCCGCTTTCAACATCAAATATAGGATGTCCATCATTATTCATTAATACAATATCTTCAGAAAACATACAATCCTTACCAACATCTATTATTCCATTAAAATATGTGGCACATATTAAATGAACCCCGCTATGAGTTTTTTCACCAATACAAATTTTTGAGTTCTTCTTTGCAAAAAATGTAGTTCTGTCATAAAAACTTGTATTATTACTTAAATCAATACTGCTTTCTTCAAGACATCCTATCAGTGTATCAGTTTTTAAATGACATGGAGACCCTAAGCTAATTTTGCTTTTTCCCATACATAGTATAGTTCCTCTGTCTTCTATATTACATTTATCACCAAGCTTTACATAAGATTGTCTCATACATTCAATATTTATACCTTTACCAAACCTGCAGTTTTCTCCAATAAATATACTGCTGCCTGTACACTTTATTTTCACATTATCATCAATTACAGTATTAATATTTATATTACTGTTATATCCTAAAAATTCAAACTTTGTCCCTTTAGGTGCTTTTATTTTATTATTATAAATATCTGTATATTCTTCCTCATTATATACAATCACAGGTTTATGAATGATATATAAATAATCTTTTATCTCACAAAAACCATTATTACTTAAGTAATCTTCAATTTCAGCATTATAATCTTCAGTTATAATAACAAAATGCTCCCTATTTAAATCTTTTTTATCTAATGCTTTTCCTTCCTTATCTTGTTTATAATCTTCGGTCAATACAAAAAAGATTTCTTTACCTGTTTTTTCTTTTAATATTTCTAAAACTTTTTTATTTCTTTCTTCCTTTCCCCATAGCACTACTTTTCTTCCATCAACATTTTTTAAATACCAATCTAAATTCACACTTTCTAAAATATCATCAAAAAAACCTGCCATAATAATTTCTCCTTTCACATCAAATTCATACCAATGAATTTTTTTGTTACCATTATTTTATTCTTGTCACTACATTATGTCAATAGTATTCAAATAATTTTAATTTATTTCTACTATATAAAAAGAGCTGTAGCACTAATTATTTAATGCCACAGCCATTTTTATTTATTAACTATATCTTTCATTTATTTTACTTAATGATCTTTCAGCTTCAAATCTTATAATTTCAGATTCATCACTTATTCTTATTTCCTTTAACTCATTTATAATATTTTCACTATAAAAACTTTCAAAACACCTTACAAATTTCCACTTTAAAACTCTATTATCTTTATACTTTTTATAAAATTGAAAAATTGCATCTGCTGTTTCTTCTTCATTAAATTTCCCATTATTATAAAAACACAAAAATCCTATTGCATCAACAGCTTCACTAATTTTAAATTCATCATTACAATCTAAAACTTTAATTAAATGGGGTAATACCCTAATATTCATATGTGCAATTATCCTTGCCATTATGTCACGAGGAAGAGGATAACTTTTTTTCATAAACTTTTTCTCTGGCAGTTTTTTATGCTGATTATTTCCAATAGCGCCCAAATAATTAACCAGAATATCTATTTTATCTTCACATAAATTTTGTAATACATTACTAATCTCAAGTTTTGTATATAATTTTTTCTCTTCTCTAAGCATTTCACACAATTTAATGCATAATTCTCTGTCTATATCATATTTTTCTGAAAGCAGTCTGACTGCAACAGTTCTTTTATATGATAAATGTGAATACATCATTTTCTCTATAAAGGCTCTGTCATAATTTCTATATTCATTTAAATCATTTTCTGTTATATAACCTCTTTCCTTTAATGATTCTTTACTACTTGATTTCTTATTCATCTATCATCTACTATCCTATCTCATATAATTTTTTAACAACATCATATCCTATTTGTTAAATATTTTCATCAAAACTCTAAACAAGTTCTTTTATGTTTATAATATAAAAAATGAGCTATGTTTACAATTAAAAACTGCAACATTATAATATTGTTATATTTTACATTATTAAGGAGGACTTTTCAAATGATTAATTCTGGAACAAAAACAATATCAACAGGCAGATTAATATTAAGAAAATTCAGCTATGACGATGCAGACAATATGCTTAAATATTGGATAAGCATTCCTGAAATCCAACATATGTATGCAGAACCTACATATAATACAAAGGAAGAAGTTAAGGAACTTCTTGACAAATATATCTCATCCTACGAAAAGGACAACTATTACAGGTGGGCTGTCATTTTAAAGGACACTAATGAATGTATTGGACAAATTGCTTATTTTCTTGTTGATCCAAAAAATAATTTTGCAGAAATAGAATACTGTATTGGTACTAACTTCCAAAACAAAGGTTTAGCCACAGAAGCAGCTAAGGCTGTAATAAAATATGGTTTTAACGAAATGGGGCTTCATAAAGTTCAGATATGCCATAGAGCAAATAATATTTCCTCTAAAAAAGTTATTGAGAAATGTGGTTTTACTTATGAAGGAACTTTACGCCATTATTTTTATCAGGATGGTCAATATATGGACAGATTATATTATTCTATTTTAGAAACTGAATACAAATAAATTTAAGAAAGCTTTTTATATAACAGAAATTCTAATACTATAGTTTCAGAAGTTAAAAAGAACTGTCCACTAACTTTTTAGTGTGACAGTTCCTATGTTTTTATATTAAATCATTTAAATATCACTTAAATCTTCTCCATTAGTTGCAATTACTCTCTTGTACCAGTCAAATGATTTTTTCTTTGACCTTTCTAAAGTTCCACTTCCATCATTGTTTTTATCAACATAGATAAATCCATAACGTTTCTTCATTTCTCCTGTTGAAGCAGAAACTAAATCAATACATCCCCAAGGAGTATATCCCATAAGATCAACGCCATCTTCTTCAACTGCCGCCTTCATTGCTTCAATATGATTTCTGAAATATTCAATTCTTGGCTGATCATTAACAGTTCCATCTTCTTCTTTAACATCAATTGCTCCAAAACCATTTTCAACAATAAACATTGGCAATTGATATCTGTCATAGAACCAATTTAGTGAATATCTTAATCCAAGCGGATCAATCTGCCATCCCCAGTCACTAGCCTTAACATATTCATTCTTTACCAAATCACTTGTTTCATCATAATCATAATGAGGATTATTTTCACCATGTTTAGTTGCAAATGACATATAATAGCTAAATCCTATGTAATCTACACAGCCTTCTTTTAATGCTTTTAAATCATCTTCTGTTATATCAAGATCATACCCTTTTCTTTCAAAAAACTTAGTCATGTACTTTGGATAAGCTCCTCTTACATGTACATCTGTAAACCAGTAACGTTTATGCATTGCACTTGTTGCCATGAATATGTCTTCTGGTTTACATGTTACAGGATATATAGGGCACATTGCTATCATACATCCTATTTGGAAATCAGGATTAATTTCATGTCCAATTTTAACAGCCTCAGCACTTGCAACTAATTCATAATGTGCTGCCTGATACATTATTTTTTCACGATTTTCACCTTCTGCATATTTTATACCTGAATTAGTAAATGGTGCAAAATCTTCCTTATAATTGGCCTGGTTATTAATTTCATTAAAGGTCATCCAATATTTAACTTTATTCTTATATCTCTCAAAACATACCTTTGCAAAATTCACAAAGAAATCTACACATTTTCTGTTTCTAAATCCACCATATTCTGTTACCAAATGATATGGAAGTTCAAAATGTGATAAAGTAATTACTGGTTCAATTCCATATTTTAAACATTCATCAAATAAATCATCATAAAATTTTAATCCTTCTTCATTTGGAGTTTCTTCATCTCCATTTGGGAATATACGAGTCCATGCTATGCTTGTTCTAAAACATTTAAAACCCATTTCAGCAAATAATGCTATGTCTTCTTTATATCTATGGTAAAAATCTATAGCTTCATGATTAGGATAATTTAACCCTTCTATAACTCCATCAGTTATTTCTCTCTTTTTGTCAACAGAACCAGCTGTCATAACATCTGCAACACTAGGACCTTTTCCTCCTTCCTGCCATCCGCCTTCAAGCTGATGGGCAGCTACTGCTCCACCCCATAAAAAATCTTTTCTTAATGTCATAATACCTCAATCCTTTCTTGTTTACATAAATAATTACATTTTACATATATATTATATCAATATTGTTTTTCTTTCTATCACTTAATTTTAGCTTAATTATATTATTTTGTTAATATGCTACATGTTAAATAAAATCAATTTCATTTTTTGTTATTTGTTATATAAAAAAACACCTTGTAACAAACTCTATGCTACAAGGGTTATATGTTTTAAAATGAAATATCCTTAACAATTTTATATCTCATCTAAAACATGCTAAATAGAATTTCAGTTAAAAATTTAATTTTTATGATATTTTTTATTGGATTCATATTTAGCTTCACAAGTTAAATGAACTCCTAATCTTTTAAATGTTTGTTCGTCAACAGCTGAAATAATAACTGATGAATGAACATCTAAATTCTTCAATTTTGAAACCTGCTTTAAAGCAAGCTCTGCTTCTTTACTGGTTGCAGCACTAATTGAAAGAGCTATTAGAACTTCATCTGTATGAAGTCTTGGGTTTTTGCTTCCAAGGCATGTTGTTTTTAAATATTGTATTGGTTCAATAGCAGCTGGTGATATTATTTTTG
>CAZPRO010000165.1:0-5282 GCA_964588775.1 uncultured Clostridium sp. | reverse complement strand
GACCAAATTTTCTTTATCGCCCTCAAGCGACTTGTTTAGTATATCATCGCTTTTTACATCTGTCAACAACTTTTTTAAAATCTTTTTCAAAATTTTTATTTTTCTTACTATTATCAAGAATTTTGTTGTTGTCCCTGCCTCAGCGACAAGATATATCTTATCATTCCTCAATTATTTGTACTAATGCATTTTTCTTAATAAATCCTATATTTTATTTGTATTTCTCTAATATTCTAATTCATTCTACCTTTTTCTATTATAGACACTCTAGGTACAGTTTATATAATTTCCTAAAGAAAAATGAAGGAACTGTGGCATCAAAAATCCCAGCTACTATATATAGTATGATTTAATCTTTATGCCCAGTCCCTTTTGAATAATAATTTATTGCCTGTTCTATCTTTAATTTATATCTAAAATATCATTTATAGCATTTTTGTATATATCTGCTTTAGCTCCAAATATAACCTGAATTCCATTTCCTACTTCCATAACTCCAGCTGCACCTAAATCTTCTAATATTTCTTTATTAACCTGTGATTTATCTTTTACTTCTACCCTAAGTCTTGTAATACACGCATCTACACTGACTATGTTTTTTTCTCCACCAAGTGCTTTAAGTATTACTGGAACATTTCTTTCTATTTCGTCTTCAGAATTTTCTAATTGAACCTCCTGTTCTTTAATATGACTATTTTCTTCAACAGCTAATTTATTGTTCAGCTTAATTACCTCTTCATCTTCTAACCTTACTGGAATATTTAATTGAAATTTTTTAATAATGAATAAAAATGTAAAATAGTATACTGTACCATAACATAAGCCTATAAGTATAAGCCTAAACCAATTAGTATGAACTCCTGCTCCCGCTGGAAGAAGTCCAAACAAGGTGAAATCTATCAAACCTCCAGAAAAAGTCATTCCTATAAAAACATTAAATATATTCATTAGAAAAAATGATAATCCTGCAAGAAAACAATGCACCACATACAGCAAAGGAGCTGCAAACAAAAATGTAAATTCTAAGGGTTCTGTAATTCCTGTTAAAAAGGAAGTTACAGCCGCTGAAATTAATAATGATCCTACAACTTTCTTTTTAGACGGAGAAGCTGTCCTATATATAGCTAATGCTGCAGCTGGCAGACCAAACATCATAAATGGAAATTTACCTGCCATAAATCTTGTTGTTCCATTAACAACTGTTCTCATAGTATCAGCATTTGCACCAACTAAATCTGACATATTTGATAATTGAATAAAATATGCTGTATTAGCTCCTGCTACTGTCTGCCACGAACCATTAACCAATACCTGTGCTTCCACAAATGACCCATACCAAAACGGTGTGTAAAACACATGATGTAACCCAAAAGGAATCAAAGCTCTTTCAATAACACCATAAAAAAATGTTCCTACAGGGCCTGCATCTCTTACAACATTTGCAATTATTCCAATTCCTTTTTGTACTTCAGGCCATATAAAGGCTAAAAGCGTTCCAATAAATGCCATAGCCAAAGCTGTTACTATAGGCACAAATCTTGAGCCTGAAAAAAATCCTATTACTGCTGGTAATTGAATTGTGTCATATTTGTTATGCAGCACAGCTGTTACTATACCTGTTATAATCCCTCCAAAAACTGACATATTGAGGGTAAATATTCCTAGATTAGTAGTAACATATGTTGAATACGCTCCCACATTATCTGCTGTCACTACTCCTAACTGTGTTACTCCTAATGCAAGCAGGGTAGATACTACTTGATTCATTACCAAAAATCCAAAAATAGATGCTAATGCTGCTGTTCCCTTATCCTTATTAGCTAACCCTGCTGCAACTCCTACTGCAAATAAAGCAGGCAGATTATTAAATATAATATTCCCCATATCATTCATTACTGTTAATACTTCTGTAACTAAAGGAATGTTTATAAACTTTATTAAGGGATAATAAAGTTCAGGTGCATTTTCTAGACTAGCAATACCTAAAAGTGCTCCTCCAAGTCCTAAAAAAATGCCTGCTATAGGCAATACTGCTATTGGAAGTAAAATAGCTTTACCTATTCTTTGTAAATATTGAAGCATTATATTTCCTCCTACGAATACCTTAATACAATCATAATATTTTACTCAAAATATAGTTTATTGTGTAAATGGTATACTTATTGTTTCCTTAGCCGCTCTATATGTATAGTTAAAAATGCAATTTCATCTTCTGACACTTGGGTTTTTAAGTCTTTTTCTATTATTTTAGATATTTTTTGTGCTGCTTTATAAGAATCTTTATATATAGTTTTTATAGCTCCACCTAGTTCATTTTTAACTGATGTTCTACTCATTATTCTTTGAATTGCAAATTTTATATGACTACAAAACCTTGCATAATCTAAAGATGTTCTATCAACCTTTATATTAAACTCTTTCTGTAATTCTTCAACTATTTCATTGTTTAAATAAGTATTTTTTATAGTGTTTGAAATCTTACCATCATTTACTGCAGAATGTATATGCAAGGTAATAAACCCAACCTCTCCTTCTGGAAACTTAATTTTAGAATAATTACCAATATGATTTGCAATAATCTTAGATAATTCATACTCTTTTGGGTATAATGTTTTGGTTTCAACTAAAAATGGATTTTCAACTTCTTTACCTTTTTTTAATCTTTCTACTGCCACATATAAATGATCAATAAGACCTATGTGAATTCTTTCATTTAATTCACAGTTGAATTCATTTGAAACTTCATATATAGCTTCTTCACATACAGCAATAAAATCACTATCTATTTTTGCTGTTATTTTATTAAAATTGTCTATATTTTCTTCATTTTCAATAGAAAATACTTTTTCTATTTCAGTTCCTTTTGGTATTATTGAATTTTGCTTCTTTCCAAACCCTATTCCCTTGGCAAATAAAATTTTTTCTTTTCCCTTAGAATTAATGAGAACAATATTATTATTAAAAACTTTTGATATTATCTTATCATGACTTAATACTAAACTCATAATGCTTTCCCTTCTATTCTAATTTAAAATACTTCAATTATAAAAATGTTCTTTTACCAAATAATATGTGGCATGGTCCTGCCATCTTCCATCAATTAATAAATACTTTTCATTTATTCCAATAAGCTTAAATCCGCATCTTCTTAATACATTTCGTGACTTTTCATTATTTACTAAAGCAGATGCCTCTATTCTATGAAGTTCACATTCTTCAAAAACATATTTTAAGGCTAAAGTTAATGCTTCTGTCATATATCCCTTCCCGCAATATTTCTCATCTAATGAGTATCCAATTATTCCACTTTTAAAAGAACCATAAACTATATTAGAAATTTTTATTTTTCCTACAAATTCCTCATCAATAAATATTCCCATATCTATACTTGTTCCATTTAAATACTGCTTATAGCTTTCAATTAATATTTTTCGTTGAGTTTCTAATGTATAAAATTCATTATCTCTTACAGGTTCAAAATGTTGAAGATGTAGTTTATTTCTATTATAATACTCCAAAAGCTGTTGTGCATATGCAGGAGTAAGATTTTTTAGAAGTACATTTTTTCCTTTAATATATATATTAGAAAATGGTGAAGCTTTTTCAAAATCATCTCTGGTTATTCCCATAATAATTTCATCATAGTATTCTCCATTAAAAAATTCATTTTCACTTAGTATTCCTTCCAAAATGAATCCACAATCTATAAAGGCATTAGTATCAATAGTATCCTTCACCTTTATATTTATTTTAAAGATAGCTTTATTTTTAAAAATTCCTTTTAAAATACTCATAAGACTATCTTTAAGCAGCATATAACTATTTTCTTTATAATAAGATAAATTTATACTGCATCTTCTCTTACTTTCATCAAATTCCTTAACATAAAAACGTCCCAGAACAATATTATGAACATCTTTTATTAAATACTGGTTTTCATCCCTTTTATCATTTTCTATTTTTACCTTTAATTCTGAACTCATATACTTATTCTCCTGCTTTATGAAAATTTCTTCATAGCCTAATTTTTACGCCCTTAAAGTTAATTATATCAAATTTTTTATTATCTTAATACATATTCTATTACTCCCAATAAAGAAGCTGTCACATAAATATTAAATCATGCTGCATCTAGAGTTTTAATTTTATAATAATACTAGATACAGCAGTCATAATTTTCAATGAGACAGCTCCTTGTATTCAATACATATATTTTATTTTCTCTTTACTCCTAATAAATCTCTAATTACTTCTCCACCAATTATCATTCCAGCTACTGGCGGCACAAAAGATATGCTGCCTGGAATCTGTCTTTTGTCTGCACATTTTTTAGTACCTCCTGTACATACACATCCAGTTTTGCAAGTAACCACATCTTCAGTTTTGGGCTTTATAGGAATTTCTTCAGAATAAACTACTTTTAACTTTTCTACCCCTCTTTTTCTTAGTTCATATCTCATTACTTTAGCTAATGGACATACCTTTGTTTTATATATATCTGTAACTTTAAACTGAGTAGGATCAAGTTTATTACCTGTTCCCATGGAACTTATTATATTTATACTATTTTTATAACAATATTCTGCAAGGCCCAGCTTAGCTGAAACTGTATCAATTGCATCAACTACATAATCAACATCTTTTGGAATTATTTCTTGAATATTATCATTAGTTACAAATATCTGCTTAGTTATAACATTACATTTTGAATTTATTGATAATATTCTTTCCTTCATCACTTCCACTTTAGACTGGCTTATTGTATTCATTGTTGCATGTATTTGTCTGTTTAAATTGGTTAAACAAACAGTATCATCATCAATTAAAATTAATTCTCCAATTCCTGCTCTGGCTAAAGCTTCTACTGTAAAACTTCCTACTCCGCCTATTCCAAATACTATTACTTTACTATTTCTTAATTTATCCAATCCATCTTTACCTATTAATAATTCGGTTCTTGATAAAGAATGCTGTGCTTCCATAGATTATCTCTCCTATACTTATGAATTGTTTTTTCCCATTATTGTGTTTTAATATAAGTTTATAATTATTTCATAAATAAGTGGTTACTCATTTATGAATAGGTTCGTCATAAATATTATTTTTATTCAATACATTTAATATTATATCATAATCATCAATACCTAGTATATCTATAGGAACAATAATATTATTTTTATAATTATTTTATATTCATTTTGGGTAAATATGTTTATAATATAATAGATTACATAATTTTAATAATACATATAAGGAGGATTTTATGATAATTGGAATAATTG
>CAZPRO010000164.1:0-5382 GCA_964588775.1 uncultured Clostridium sp. | reverse complement strand
AAGTAAAACCCTGCATTAAAAAGTGTCAGTATGGTAATGATGCAAATAAACTTGGAGCATTATACAATTATTTGCAGAGGAATAATTAGGCAGTTAAGGTGTTTTTGAAAATTGTAGCAGAATAAAATAAGAAAAATACACAAGTGGGTGGGATTTTACAACTTGTGTATTTTTGTATTATGACCACAATTTATTTAAACTTTCTATCCTTAATTATTAATTAAAAAATGCAAGAGGGATTTGCAGTAAAAATTGACAAAGAATAATATATTTCTTATTATTAGAATATAGGATGAAAATATTTACATAAAGGAGGACTAAATTATGGAACTCTTATATTATGGTAAAGATTTAGATGAATGTTTGGATCGTGCCTCAAAAGAATTAAAACTGGAAAAAAGTAAGATAACATATAAAATAGTGAAGAAAAATGTGTTATTTAATAAAAGTACTGTGATTAAGGTGAAGATGAAAGATAATTCAATAAAGAAAGCTAAAGAAAATGTAATGCAAACAAATGAAGATAATAACACTATTGTTCATGAGATAAAGACTGAAAAAGAATGTGGAATTGCAGTAATAGATAGAAAAATAGTTGTAATATGTGATGAAATTAGTGAGAAAAAATTCACAATAAGGACATGTAAAGGAATTGATTTATTCATTAATAAAGAACTTTGCAGACCAGGCAGCACATACAATGTTTTAAGCAGTGATGAAATAACATATAAATCTCAAAAGACCGAAAGCGAGAGAAAATTATCAATAAAGGTATCTAATAATCATATGGAGGTGTATGGAAAAATAGAGTATATTCCTAAATATTCATATAGGTTATTTGATACTGATGTAAAAGATAATTTAGTATTAAAGGCAAGGAAAGAAGCTATTGAAAATCCACCAAAATATAAGGTAGAAGAGATAGTTGCAGAATTAAAAAGACTTAATGTTTCATTTGGAATATTATATGATGAAATTATAAAGCTATGTAATGGAGATTGTGAACAGGAAGTTCTTATTGCTAAAGGTCAAAAACCAGTAGATGACATTGCAGATGAAATAAAAATGTTTTTTGATAATAAGAATAAAGCACGAAGTGTAGATGATAATGAAAGAATTGACTATAGAAATAGATATTCATTTACTTGTATTGAAAAAAATAATGTTCTAGCAGAGCGAATTCCCGGAAAAGTAGGACAAGATGGTAAAGATGTTTATGGAAAAAATATAAAGAGAAAAACTATAAGAAATTTACCATTTAAAGCTGGCAAAGGATGTAAATTGGAGAATAATAAAATTATATCTACTGAAAAAGGAATGCCTATTGTACAGAATGGAACATTTTTTGTAAATCCGGTTTATTCTGTAAAGGATGTCAATATGAAAACAGGAAATATTAATTTTGGTGGAAATATTGAAGTTAATGGTTCTGTAAGTGAAGGAATGGAAGTATCTTGTAAAGGAATATTAACCATAAAGAAAGATGTTACTTCAGCCAAAATAAAATCTAATGGAAATATTGAAGTTAATGGAAATATTATAGATTCTACAGTTCTTGCTGGAGGATATGATATTGATAAGAAAAATTATAATGATATTTTACAACAATATAATAATGAGCTTGAAGGATTAATATTATCATTAGATAAAATGGTCATGGCTGCAGGTGATAGAAGAATTGGAGAACTTATGGAAATATTAATTGAAAATAGATATAAAGATATACCTAAAATGTCATTAAATGTACTTACTTGTAGCTTTACATCAGGAATTCAAAATAAAGATATACTTGATTTTATAAGAAATAAAATGATTGGACTTAATGCTTTTAAAATAGAAAACATGGAAGAACTTCATGAGTTCAAAAATCTTATTGAAGCTGAACTAGAATATCTTGATAGTGAATGTGAAATTCCTGTAGATGTAACAGCATCATATATACAGAATAGTAATATTGTATGTACAGGGAAATTGTTAATTACAGGGAAAGGAAGCTATATTTCATCCCTAAGAGCATTTGATTCAATAGAGTGTTCAAATACTTCTTCTATAATAAGAGGAGGAGTCATAAGTGCTAAAAACTATCTTAAATTAAGCAAAGTAGGAAGTGAAGCAGGTGTTGTAACGAATCTTAAGGTTGATGAAGATGGAGTAATTGAAGTAGAGACTGCTCATAATGGAACTGTATTTTGCTTTGGAAAAAGACAGAAGATATTAACTGAATCATCAAGAAAAGTAAAAGCATATTTAGATAAAGATGGTCAGATACAAATAGAAAAATTAAAGTTATAAAAAGAGTAATGAGATTTCTGAAGTTCAAATGATTCAAAAATTAAAAGTAATTATCTTTAAAAGATTTGATATTTTTGGAATACTGTCACCTTTTTATTGAATATATTTTAGTAAGAAGGGAGGAAGTATTTATGAATTTTAAAGAATTTATAGAAATAGAACGTGAAAAAAGTAATACAGAAAAATTTGAAGGTACATTTTTAGATTATCTTGAAATATTAAAAAATAATCCGGAGATACCTAAACTTGCACATCAAAGACTTTATGAAATGATTATAAGTAAAGGTGTTGAAGAATTAAAGCCAGATGAAAATCCAAGAGTAAGAAAAATTTATGGAAATGATGTTATAAGAAAATATGGATTTTTTAAAAATGAATTTTATGGAATTGATAAGGTTATAATGAAGATTGCAAATTATTTTAAATCAGCAGCTATGAAAGGTGAAGAAGCAAGACAGGTTCTTTATCTTGTAGGTCCAGTAGGGGCAGGAAAGTCATCAATTGTTGAAAGTTTAAAAATGGCACTTGAAGAATGTGAATCTACATTTTCCTTAAAAGGATGTCCAATGCATGAAGAACCACTTCATTTAATACCAAAACATCTTAGACCTCGTTTTCAAGAAATACTTGGAATAAAAATAGAAGGTGATTTATGTCCAGTATGTAGATATAAATTAATGCATGAGCTTAATGGAAAGTATGAAGATTTTCCAGTAGAAAGGGTTGGATTTTCTGTAAGATCGAGAAAAGGAGTTGGTGTAGTTCCTCCTGTAGATCCTAATAATCAGGATACTTCTTAATTGACCAATTGGGTTCTAATTACATATTTTTGAATGTAGTATAACACAAGTCTTTGGACTTGTGTTATTTGTTTTAAAATTCGTTTGCTTTTGGTGTAGCAGGTATTACAGATTTAAATGCTTCTTTAAAATAGGATAAAAGTTTAGAACAATAATTAAAAAATATGGTTTTTTATATACATGGACAGTTCTCTGCAATTATAAATGAAATTATTATTTATAATTGCTGAATAAGGAATATTTTTATATACTAAGAGTAATAACTTAAACAAAAGATAAAGTTGAAAAGAAGGGAGAATATTATAAAATGAAAAATATGCATTATCAAAGGAGAGATAGTATGTGCAGAATTAATCCAAAGGTAGATTTTGCATTTAAGAAGCTGTTTGGGAGTGAAGAAAATAAAGATATTCTAATATCATTTATAAATTCCATATTATCAGAAGATGAGCAGATTACAAATATAATACTTAGAAACCCATATAATATAGCAAATTATAAAGAAGATAAAATGAGTATTCTTGATATTAAAGCAGAAGATGAAAATGGCACATTATATGATATTGAAATGCAGATATGCGAGCAGATATTTTATGAAAAAAGAGCTTTTTATTATTGGGCAAGAGTATATGCAGATCAAATGGAAGGTGGGTATAATTATGATAAATTAAGAAAAACAATATCTATCAATATATTAGATTTTAATTATTTGGATGAAGAAGAATTTCATAATACTTATAAAGTTTTCAATACAAAGAGCAAAAAGGAATTATCAAATTATTTTGAAATGCATTTTATAGAATTAAATAAATTTAATAAAGATTTTAAAGATATAAAAACAGCATTAGAGCGCTGGGTAGCATTTTTAAATAGAGCATTTGAACTTGAAAAGAGTAAAATACCTGCAGAACTTGCAGCAGATGATTTTGTAAAAAAAGCCATTGAAAAGTTAGATGTAATGTATCTTGATAGTGAAGAACGTGAAATGTATGAGAATGAATTGAAAAGACTTCGAGATTATTATGCACAAATGGAAAGTGCTAAAATAATTGGGAAAGCGGAAGGATTAGAAGAAGGCAGAAAGGAAGGCAGAAAGGAAGGCTTAAAAGAAGGTCGGAAAGAAGGTATAAAAGAGGGACGTCAGGAAGGAATAGAAATTGCAATTGAAAAAATGTTGTTAAATGATATGGAAGAAAGTATAATTGCAGATATTATTAGTATAGATATTGATACTGTGCTAAAGGTAAAAGAACGTATGAAGAATATACAGGATTAAGCAAAAAAATTAATTTTAGAGTAAATGGATATGAAGTTTTACATTAATGAATTATATGGTGGCATAAAGGGATAGGTATATAATGTAATTTTAATGGCATATGACTTAGTAGGGCTGTTGTACTAATTATTTTTATTTAGTGCAACAGCTTTTTTGCATTTTTTGTAAAAAAATTGAGGACAAAAATGATTATAGTAAAAATAATTGAAGAAAATATTTATTTTTAGATAGAAAATTGTGAGAAAATAATTAAATTTAAAGGAATATTGATTAAGCAAAACAATAATTATAAAAGATAAAGATTGTTGTAGAAACTTTATAATTATTATTGTTACTTAAAATTATACATAAAAGAAAAAAAGAAGAATAAATTAAATGTAAAGGGGTGGTATAAATGGATAATATTTTTATGTATGTTTCAAAAGAAGAATATGAAAGAGCATGTAAAGATTTAAAAAATGGACAAACGGTCCATTTATATAAAAACAAAAGTATTGAAATAGATTTAAAAAGAATTGGTACAAAAATATATAAATTTATATCTCATTATGGTAATGGTGATATTAATCAGTGTTTAGAAGATATGTATTTAAAGAGCAGCAAAGTAGCAATATAATATTTATTTCAAGATGGAACTGTTTAATAAGCTCTTTCTTGGAGAAGAAAGGAATGAAGCATCTGAAAAGAGTAGCTTTTTTATCAAGGGTATCTACCTTAGATCAGCATTCATCTATTGATAATCAGGAAGAAGTTCTTCAAAATTGGTTAAAGAGAAATGAAGGTTGTATTTTATATAAGATATATACAGATGAAGGTATTAGTGGAGCTAAAGGTTATAAAAGAAAACAATGGCTTGAGATGCTTAAAGACGGTAAAAATAAAAAATTTGACATAGTAATTGCAAAGTCATATTCAAGATTTGGAAGAAATCAGAGAGAAACTTTAGAAGCAATTGCGATGCTTAGAAACAATGGTATAAGAATTATATTTTTAGAGGATAATCTTGATAGTGAG
>CAZPRO010000163.1:0-5420 GCA_964588775.1 uncultured Clostridium sp. | reverse complement strand
TTATATGTTCTAATTCTTTCACTTCTATCACCAGTACCAACCTGACTCTTTCTATCTTCTGCTATTCCGTCAGCTCTTTCTCTTTCTGCTTTTTCATATAATCTGGCTTTTAAAACCTTCATAGCTTTTTCTTTATTTTTAATTTGTGATTTTTCATCCTGACATGAAACTACAAGACCAGTTGGAAGGTGAGTTATTCTTACAGCAGAGTCTGTAGTGTTAACGCATTGTCCTCCATTACCTGATGCTCTGAATACATCAATTCTGATATCTTTATCGTTTATTTCAACTTCAACATCATCAACTTCAGGTAAAACAGCAACTGTAGCTGTAGATGTATGTATTCTTCCACTTGATTCTGTATCTGGTACTCTTTGAACTCTGTGAACACCGCTTTCATATTTCAGCTTTGAATATGCTCCATGTCCCTTTACCATAAATACTACTTCTTTGAAGCCACCAAGGTCAGTTTCATTTAAACTCATAATTTCAGTAACCCATCTCTGATTTTCTGCATATCTTGTAATCATTCTAAATAGATTATAGGCAAATAGTGCTGCTTCTTCTCCACCTGCACCGCCTCTTATTTCTACAAATACGTTCTTTTCATCATTTGGATCTTTAGGTAATAGTAATATCTGAATTTCATTTTTCAGTTCACTTTCCCTTTGAGTAAGTAATGCAATTTCTTCACGTAACATTTCTTTCATTTCTTGGTCATCTTCCATAGGAAGCATTTCCTTATTGTCTTTTAAATCTTGCTGAGTCTTCTTGTATTCTTTGTATTTAGTTACTATAACTTCCAAATCAGCATGCTCTTTACAAAGCTTTCTCCATTCACTTTGATTCTGCATTATGGATGGATCACTAATTTTAACTGATAATTCGTCATATTTATTTTCTATAAACTCTAACTTATCTAACATGTAATCACTCCGTACTATAATTTTCGCATTTATATATTATATCATATTTAGTCTATATTAATCAATGTATAGTTCATTTTTAGAAATACCAATAACAATTCTGTCTAATCCTGCAAAATCCTTAATTATTTCCACATTTTCATAATTATTTTCACTCATTAGTATTTTCACACTATCACCTTGATTATATCCTATTTCAAAGGCTAATATTCCGTCTTTCTTTAATACTTTTTTGCTTTGCTCTACTATTTTTTTATAAAAATCTAATCCGTCTTCTCCGCCGCTCAAAGCAGTATGAGGCTCATATTTTTTCACATCATCCATAAGATTATTTATTTCTTTTTCTTCTATATAGGGAGGATTTGAAACAATAACATCATAAACTGACTTTTCTTTTATGCTTTGTTCTAATAAATTACTTTTTATAAACTTTGTATTATCCTTAACATTATTTTTTTCAATATTTATTAGAGTTACTTTTTCAGGAATATCATAATAATCTATTAAATCAACAAAAGAGTCTTTTCTGTTACATGCTATGGAAATGCCTATTGCCCCTGAACCACAGCATAAATCACATATTTTAAATTCTCCTTCTGAAGGTATTCTTTTTAATACTTCATCTACAAGAATTTCAGTATCTCCTCTTGGAATTAAAACCCCTTCTTCTACATATAAATCAATTCCATAAAAGTCACACTTTTTTAATATATATTTAATTGGCATTTTTTCTTTTCTTTTATTAAGAAGTTCTACAAATTGTTTTTCTTTGTTTTTATCTACAGCCTCTTCTTTATGTGTAATCAAATATATACGTTCCTTATTAATTATATTGCCTAATAATAATTCACAATCAAGTCTTGCTGTATCAATATTTACTGATTTCAAAACTTCAGTTCCTTCATTAAGTAATTGTTCAATTATCTTTTCCTTATCCTCTATACCTTCAGAAGCTTTTAGTGCTGCAATTGCCACTTCTATCTGTGAATCATCTGGTTCTTTTGTTGTTAATAATTGCAGCTTTAAGCCTGGATATGCTATTATCTTAGATAACTTACTGTTATTTTTACCCAAGAATCTTATTATTTCATAACTCACTCCAGTAATTACAGGTATTAATATTACTCTTAATAGCAATCTCTGAACTATACTTCCCCAGCCTGTCAATGAAAAAATAATAATACTTATAATCATTATTAAAAATATAAAATTTGTTCCACATCTAGGATGAAGCCTTGACTGCTTTTTTATATTTTCTACTGTTAAATCTTCCATAGCTTCATAACAGAAAATAGTTTTGTGCTCTGCTCCATGATACTGAAATACTCTGTATATATCTTTCAACTTACTTATGAAAAACATATATCCAATTAAAATTGTTATTCTTATTACAGCTTCAATTATATGTAGATATACTGTTGAAGCTGTAACTTTTTTAAATAAGGATGCAATTAAAGTTGGTAGAAGCATAAATAATCCAATTGCAAGTATAAAAGATATAATCATGGTAACAGCCATAATGACATTATTGGCTTTATCACCTAACTTTTCATCAATCCATTTTTCAAACTTACCTGGTTCTTCCTCATCTTCTTCAAAAAATGATGCAGAATAATTTAGACAATCCATTCCAACTTTCATAGAATCTATAAGTGCAAAAAAACCCCGTATAAATGGTAAACCTAATATTTTATATTTCTTTACAATAGATGTTGTTTTTTTTATATTTATTTCTATCTTTCCGCTAGGTGTTCTTACTGCCGTAGCTATTCCTTTATTACCTCGCATCATAACACCTTCAATTACAGCCTGCCCTCCAACTTCACATCTTTTCATATGCTAATAATCACCTCTTTCTATTTATTTCTATGTTTATAATAACATTCACCACACAAAGATTCATATGTAACATCATTTTGTTCATCAATAGCTATTTGTTCTCCCTCAAAAACAAACCTTCCATTAATTTTTCTTCCATTAAAAACTGCTTTTTTGCCACATGAACATATTGTCTTCATTTCTTCAATACTATGAGCTAGAAGCAATAATCGTGTACTTCCTTCAAAACCATTCATTTTAAAATCTGTTCTAAGTCCATAACATATTATTGGAATATCCATAGTTACTGCAATTTCAAATAATTGATCAATTTGTATGCTTTTTAAAAATTGTACTTCGTCAACTAATATACAATTAATCTTTTCTGATTTTTCTACTTTTGCCTTAACTATTTCCAAAATATTATCGTTATAATCAATTAATAAATCAGCTTTTCTTCCTACTCCAAGTCTTGATACTAAAATTTCTCCCCCTTTTTCATCAACTTTAGGCTTAATTACAAGTACTTTCATCCCTCTTTCTTCATAATTATATGCAACCTGCATTAGATGTGTTGATTTCCCTGAATTCATTGCACCATATCTAAAATATAATTTGCTCATTTTGTTTTCGCTCCTTGTTAACTTGTCATAACGATTATAGCATTTAATAATATTGTTAAAAACAATTTTAAAAACAAAAAATTGAAAATTAAAAATTATTTTTCTATAATTTGACGAAAAAAAATGAACATGATATAATATGATAGTTACAAAATGTGAAAGAGGTGAAAAATAATGAGAGAAGGCATACATCCAGAATACCATCATGATGCTGTGGTTAAGTGTGCATGTGGAAACACTTTTACAACTGGTTCAGTTAAAGAAGAATTAAAAGTTGAAATATGTTCTAAATGCCACCCATTCTTCACTGGTAAACAAAAAATTATGGATATTGGCGGTAGAGTTGAAAAATTCAATAAGAGATTTGGTCTTAAATAAGATTTTATCTAGCATAGAAAGAGATTTGGTACATTTTACCAAATCTCTTTTTTCTTGCTTTTTTTTACACTCTCAATTACTATTAGTAATATAAAAAAATACTTTTATTTAGCAAAGGAGTTTAATGTATGGATAAAATTCTTTTAGGGATGCTTCTTTTTAGAAGATCAACTATTTATGAGATTAGGAATTATATAAAATGCAATATGAAACCAATATGCAGTGACAGTACAGGCAGTATACAGGCTGGACTGAAGAAACTTCTTAGCAAAAAATATATTGGATATGAACAAATAACAGAAAATAACAAAACAAAAAAACTCTATTATGCTACAGCACTTGGAAAGGATGAATTTTTAAATTGGATTGATAAACCTGTTGATGCTTTTAAAAATAGAAATATGGACTTAGGAAAAATATTTTTTATAGGAATGCTTCCTATTGATAAAAGAATTCACCTTATAGAACAATCTATAAATAATTTAAAAGAAGAACAAAATTATTATAACAACATAAAAAGATTTTCAAAAGAAGAAACTGTTTTTCAATTAAATCACTCTACTGAAAGAATCAATAATGACCCATTGACTAAAGAAAATTTAAAAAAAATTTCAAATATAGATGATATAAAAAAAATTGCTGCTGATTCAATATCTTATCAATTCTTAGTTTTAGATTATGCTATTTCTAGAAATAAATTCGAAATCGAATGGTATACAAAATTCTTAAATGATTTATTAGAGAAAGAGGGCTATAAATATGACTAGTTAAAACCAAAAATACCAGATAACTTTTTATGGAGAGGCTCATCTGCTACAAACCAATATGAAGGTGCTTGCAAAGAAGCTATTGCTGATGGCGTTGACTTAATAGGATACACTATGTGGAGTCCTATAGATATTGTAAGTGCTGGTACTGGAGAAATGAAAAAACGTTATGTTTTGTATATGTATATAAAAGATGACAATGGTAATGTTTTATAATTTTATATTAAATATAAAGGATGGTGTTATTTATGGTTGTTTACATTTGTTGTGCAGGAAGTGGAACTTCCCTTTGCTATGCTAACTGGATAAAAGAACAGTTAGGATATGATAAAAGAATTTTAGTTGATTTTATGGAGAATGTAACTAAAAAATACAAATCAGGAGAACTTGATAAATATGATTTAGTTCTAGCTCATGGATCTGGATTTGTTTCAATTCCAAGATATTTCGAAGAAACAAACTTCAAAGATATTGTTAATTTAGTTTACATGATGCCACAAGTTGCTTTTAATCTGCCAAAGTTTAAACAAGCTCTAGAACCTGCAGGTATACATTGCCTTGCATTTACTCCAAAAAAAATCACAAATGCTACAATAGATAAATCAAAAACTATTGATTATTTGAAAGAAGATATGAAAAATTTTGGATTAAAATGCAATTTGAATTTCTAATTAAAATTTCACCCATATTTATTCTGCATTTATATAATAAAGATGCTTCAAAAATTAATGCAAGCATCTTTATTTTTAATTATGACAAAATTAATATTATATTTAATAGCAATATAAATTATATGAATATTAAATTTTAATTAATAAATAATCATCTATTGAATAATATTAAATTTTTAATTAATATTAAATATAACAGACTTTAAGTATCTGAATGGAGTGAACCCATATAATGAA
>CAZPRO010000162.1:0-5498 GCA_964588775.1 uncultured Clostridium sp. | reverse complement strand
AGGAGCCTGTGTCTTCAAGACATACGGGTTCAAGTCCCGTCGTCTGCACCATTTAGTCAGTTATTTGTTGGTTTGTTTAAGTAAAGCATACAAGATTTTTACTATAATGTATGAGTTTTGTATGCTTTTTTATGATTAGAGATTGATGGAATAGTAGCTGTTTATAATAAGATTCATATAATTTAGTTAAAAAGTGGATTACAAAAAATATTTTAATAAAATAGAGCTGCTTTGAATTAGAAATTACTAATATGTAATAATTTTTAATTCAAAGCAGCCCTTGCTTTACTTATAGTTTAAATTTATTAATAATATTTTTTAAAGATTGTGAATGTGTACCAGTATTTTTTGAAATAGTATCAGTTTTACTTGTTAATGCTACCATATCAGAAGCATTTTGTGATACATTTGAAATTCCATTTGTGCAATCAGTAATAGTAAAATTAATCTGATTTATTGAAGTGGAAATTTGTGATAGGGATTGTTTTAATTCTTCAATGGAAGAATTAATAGTATGCATATTATTTTTTGATGTGTCTGCATCAGTGTTGTATAATTGGCTTATGTTAGAAAGTTCAGCATAATTTTCTGAGCTTATTTTATTAATAAAATCTAAAAGCATTTTTACACATTGAGACATATTACTTGAAGCTGATTGAATTTGCGTTATTAAGCTGGTAATATTATCAGTAGCTAAAATTGACTGGCTGGCCAAATTACCAATTTCTTCAGCAACAACTGCAAAGCCTTTACCATTTTCTCCAGCTCTAGCAGCCTCTATTGAAGCATTTAGAGAAAGAAGGCTTGTTTGATCTGCAATGCTTTTTATTGTTGTAGTAAGTTCTGAAATATCATTTATTATACTAAAGTTTTCAAGTGCAGAGGAGGCTTTTTCAGTAATGGAAGAATAAAGTTCCTTACTGTTTTTTGCTTCGTTTTCAGCCTTAGCCTTTAATTGAGTTGCTCTTTCTAATATTTTATTGGCATGTTTTTCTCCATTAGATGCAAGAATAGTAATATTTTCAGCTTTTTCAGCAATAATATTTATGTTAGATGTAATCATTTCTGTGGTAGCAGAGGTTTCCTGCATATTAGCAGATAACTGTTGTGACAGAGCACAATTTTCTAAAGAATTAGAATTTAAAGTATTACATACAGCATTTAATTCATCAGCACTGGAATTCAAATCAATGGACATATGTTCAATATCTGCAATTATGGAGCATAGATTATTATGCATATTAAAAATTGCAGAAGATATCATACCTACTTCACCCTTTTTATTTAAAAGTTCATTATGAGAACTGTCAACAACAAAATTTAATTCAGATAACTGTAATATAATATTAGTTAATTTCTTTATTGGATTTGATATTGAAGCAGCTATAAAATATCCTAATAATACCATGGAAAATAGGATTATTATTAAAGTTATTACTGCCTTTCTTATTAATATTTTTTTTGGTGATAGTATTTCTGCCTGATCAACTGTTATGACTAATATATAATTTTTATCTTGTGAAATATAGTAAGCAGAATATTTAGGTTTTCCTTTATATATATAAGAAGCAATGGATGAATTTATATTTTTACCATTTCTCAAATCTGTAGCAACTTGTTTAATAGTTTCATTTGCAACTGGCTGACCTATTTTTTCTGCTTCTGGATGATAAACCATATTACCGTCGGCAACAGAAACTAGATAAGCGTAACTAGACTGGGTTCCTTTAATATCAATATTTTCAAGATAGTGTGAAACGTTTTCTATATTAAGATTATTATTATTTGAGTTTATATTATTTTCCAGTGTAATACCATATGATAGAGCCAAACTCAAAAGGTCATTTTCAACAGAACTGGCAAGGTAATGTGAAGCTGATGAAACTAATATTATTGAGTTTGAAACTATGGATATTGTTATGCAAAAGAAAATTAGAGCAATGATTTTAAATTTTAGATTATAAATAGAATTGACAATTTTTGTTCTATTTTTCATATAATTATCCCCCTCCATTTGTTGAAAAAATATTTGCCCCCTAAAATACTAATTTATTGATAAATACACTAAATATTATATCTTATTTAGTAAAAAATCACAATAATAAGTAGAATATGATTGGAAAAGTGTGAATTTAATAAGTTATTTTTAAGTAAAAAATAAATCCATTACTCAAAAAGTAATTGTAGTTAAATAGTAAAAATAATTGAAAGAATGAATTTATAATGATATGATGTAATTATAGTGAGAAACATAAAGAAAGAAGGGGAAATTTCATGGAAGCTGGATATCAAATTGAAAAAAAATTAAGTGAAAATAAAGTTATTATTCATTTTGCAGGTTTTACAAAACCAGAAATGGTAGCAGATTTTATGAGAGATTATGAAGAATTAAGAAAAAGTATTAATGTTTCTGAGACAGAATTGGTTTTAGATGGAAAGACTTTGAAAGTATTTCCAGTAGAATTTGAAAAGAATTTGATAAAAATATATGAAAGTTATACTAATTTTAAAAAAGTTTATTTAACAAATCCTAATGCAATATTGACAAAGATGCAGATAAAAAGAGTATTAAAAAAGGCTGGAATTGAAAGCAAATTTCAATTTATAGATGATGTTAATTCACTAACATAAAAACAGAATAATTAATATATAGAAATATAAAAAATATGATGTGAAAATAAGCCCAATAGCTGAAAAATAGCTACTGGGCTAAAATATATGACTTAGTATGTTAATCTATAGCAATTTCATTAAATATATACTGGTCAAGCTTAGCTTGTGCCATTTTTTTCAAGGCTGTACGTTTAACTTTTCCAGTAGATGTTAATGGGAAAGTATTTGTGAATTTAAAGTATTTGGGGAATTTGTATTTTGCAATTTTTCCATTAAGATATTCTATGATTTCATCCTGAGTTAAAATATGATTATCTTTTAATTTGATAAATGCAAAAATTTCTTCACCAAGCATTTCATCAGGAACTCCAACAATAACAGCTAGTTCAATTTTTGGATGTTTTATAAGCACATTTTCAACATCTGTAGGTGAAATATTTTCTCCACCACGTATTATTATATCTTTTAATCTACCTTTTATTGAAAGATAACCTTCTTCATCAATATATGCTACATCACCTGTACGTACCCATCCATCAACAAGAGTATTATTTGTTGCAATAGGATTATTATAATAACCCTGCATGCAATATGGGCTTTTGACAAGAAGTTCACCTTCAGTATTAGGAGGAAGTTCTTTTAGTGTTCTTGTATGGCAAATTTTAATCTCAACATATTCAACAGGTTTTCCTACTGTGTTCAGCTTTGGATCATTCTTATCTAAGGTTGCAGTTTGAGTTACGCCTAATGTTTCTGTCTGCCCAAAAGTATGGCTTAATTCAGTAATATGAAGTTTGTCCATAATTTCCTTCATAAGAGTTTCAGAAGAAAATGCTCCTGCAATCATACCTACACGTAAACTTGATAAATCATAACCCTCACATTTGTTTAAAAGATATTGATACATTGTAGGAACTCCATGGAAACCAGTACATTTTTCATCCTGTATTGCTTTTAGTGCAACTGAAGTTTTGAATTTTTCCATAAGGACTAAAGTACATCCTGCAAATAGACCAAGTAATGCAGTATATTTTCCGCCCATAATATGATGAAGAGGAAGGGTTACAAGAATTCTATCCTTTTGTGTATATCCAAAATTATCAATATGAGATAATGCTCCATTTAAAACTGAATAATGAGTAAATACAACTCCTTTTGGCTTTCCAGTTGTACCAGAGGTATATAATATTGTAGCTAAATCATCATATTTTACAGAAGAACAGACTTCTTGTAATTCTTTATCTGATACATGTTTCATTTGAGACATTATAAAACCTAAATTAAATAAAGTTTTAATCTTTAATATTATTCTTAAGTAGTCAAATTTATCTAAATCAACTTTTTCAATCATGTTTTTATCACTAACAATAAGAATCTTAGAATCTGATTGTTTTAGCATATAATCAATTTCATCTTCTGTTGATGAATAATTAAGACAAACAGAGACTGCACCTATTTTTAATGTTGCAAGAAAAACAATAATCCATTCAGGAGAGTTGCTGCATAAAAGGGCAATATGATCTCCTTTTTTAATGCCAATGGATATTAATGATTTTGCAATCATATCGATTTCAAAATGTAGTTTGTTATATGTGAATCTTCGTCCATCTTCTACATATACCAAAGCTTCTTTATCACCATATTTGTCAGATACAATATCAAGATAGTTTCCTATAGTTTCTTTAAGCAATTCCATATATAATACACCTCACTTTTAAAAATTTAGTATTTTAACAACAAAACGATAGTGCTGGTTCCAGCAGCCAAAGTCCATAATAGTATATAATCTCCACGCTTGATTTTTCCTTTTTTGATTGATTCGTATAATGCTATAAATGGACTAGTTGTTCCAGTATAACCATATATATCACCAATATACATACTGTTTTCTTCAGGAATGTTTAAATCTTTTCGCAAATTAACTATTGTTTTATATGTGAATTGAGAGAAACAAAACATAGATATATCATCTACAGTTACATTATTTCTCCTTAAAACTGATTTTATATTTGAAAGGGAGCTTTCATACCAATTTGAAGGATGTGCAACCCATTTTGCATGAATATTTTCTTTTGGTACATCATAAATATTTGAAAAGCCACAATGTGGAAAATAAACATCATCTATTGCAGATGTATCTGTAGCTATTTTTGAATCAATTACTCCACATTCACGTGAAGTTTTTTCTAATATGATTGCACAGGCAGCATCTCCATATTCTCCATAACACAATTCATTATCTGGACTGACCTGTGGATTTAAAAAATCACTACCTACTATAAGAGCTCTATTTATTCGGGAATCGCTTTTCATATATCCAGTAATTAAATTTAATGCATAAGCCATTCCTATACAGTTAACATTTATATCATTACAAAAACATTCCTGTTTACCTCCTATTGCTCTATGAATTAGTATAGAAGATGGAGGAGTGACATATTGAGGTAAAACACTACAAAGGATAATCATATCCATATCATTTCCATTTAAATTAGCTGAATTTAATACTTTTTTGGATGCTTCTATTGCCATAGTAAGAGCATTTTCATCAGGAGATTCTAAAAGATATCTTTTCTTACGTCCCATTATATCTTCCATAAAATGTTTTATATCTTTTCCTTGTTCCTTAAAATGATTAAGATAAATTGTATTATCTTGAATTTTTCCGCCATGAAAGATTTCTATATTTTTTATTTGTATATATTCCATAAATATTTATATTAAATAATATTACTTATTTAATAAAGTTCACCTCTTTTTCTAAAAAATAACTTAAATACAATATAACACAAAAATAATAAAAAGTGAATTTAATGAAATAAATATAAAGTGTTGAAAAAAAGTATACAAAGTGTTAATATGTAATAAATAACATAAGGAGGCAT
>CAZPRO010000161.1:0-5685 GCA_964588775.1 uncultured Clostridium sp. | reverse complement strand
TTTAAAAGATCATAATTTTACTTATATAGTTATAAAATTTCATGCGTTTGTCCTGTAAAAATACATGCTATTATTGAAACTTATGTAGAACAAATGGTATAATTTAAGAATGTGTATGATAAAAATATGAAATTAATATAAGAAATCTATATTTATAAAGTTGAAAGGATGAAATTATGGGACTATTAGAAGCTGTATTTGGAACATATAGTGATAGAGAGTTAAAAAGAATACAACCCATCATTAAAAAGATAAATGATTTGGAAGAATCAATTAAAGCACTTTCTGATGATGAATTAAAAGGAAAAACCATTGAATTTAAAGAAAGATTGAGTAATAGTGAAACCTTAGATGATATACTGCCAGAAGCATTTGCAGTAGTGAGAGAAGCATCTTCAAGAGTTTTAGGAATGAGACATTATGATGAGCAGCTTTTAGGTGGAATTGTTCTTCATCAAGGAAGAATTTCAGAAATGAAAACAGGTGAAGGTAAAACATTAGTTGCTACAGCACCAGTATATTTAAATGCATTATCAGGAAATGGTGTTCATGTTGTAACTGTAAATGACTATCTTGCCAAAAGAGATGCTGAGCAGATGGGTGAATTATATGGATTCTTAGGTTTAACAACTGGTGTAATAGTGCATGAGTTAAATAATAATCAAAGAAGAGATTCTTATAATTGTGATATAACATATGGAACAAATAATGAATTTGGTTTTGATTATCTAAGAGATAACATGGTAGTTTATAAAAATGAAAGAGTTCAAAGAAAGCTTAATTTTGCTGTTGTAGATGAAGTGGATTCAATATTAATTGATGAAGCAAGAACTCCTCTTATAATATCTGGACAGGGGGATAAATCTACAGAATTTTATAAAATAGCAGATATGTTTGCTAAAAAATTGAAAGAAGAAGTTGATTTTACAAGAGATGAAAAAGCTAATGCAATTATGCTTACTGATGAAGGAGTAAAGAAGGCAGAAGCAGCATTTAATATTACTAACTATGCTGATGCGGAAAACTTAGAATTACAACACTATGTTACACAAGCATTAAAAGCTAACTTTGCTATGAAACGTGATAAGGATTATATGGTTAAAAATAATGAAATAATCATAGTTGATGAATTTACTGGAAGACTTATGGAAGGTAGAAGATATTCAGATGGTCTTCATCAAGCAATTGAAGCAAAAGAAAAAGTTAAAATTCAAAGAGAATCAAAGACTCTTGCAACAATAACATTCCAAAACTATTTTAGAATGTATAACAAATTATCAGGAATGACAGGAACAGCATTGACAGAAGAAAATGAATTTAGAGAAATTTATGGATTGGATGTTATTGTGGTTCCTACACATAAACCAATAGCTAGAAGAGATAATCCGGATTTAGTGTTTAGTACTGAAATGGGAAAATTTAATGCAGTTTGTGAAGAAATACAGAGAGTTCATGAAATAGGCCAGCCAGTTCTTGTTGGTACTGTAAGTATTGAAAAATCAGAACTTCTTTCAACTCTTCTTAAGAAAAAAGGAGTTCCACATCAAGTCTTAAATGCTAAATATCATGAACAAGAAGCAGAAATAATAAGTCATGCAGGAGAAAAAGGCATGGTTACCATTGCTACAAATATGGCAGGTAGAGGTACTGATATTAAGCTTGGAGAAGGTGTTCTTGAACTTGGAGGATTAAAAATAATTGGTACTGAAAGACATGAATCAAGAAGAATAGATAATCAGCTTAGAGGACGTTCAGGAAGACAAGGAGACCCTGGAGAGTCTACATTCTATATATCTCTTGAAGATGATTTGATGAGAATTTTTGGCTCTGAAAAGATTCAAGGAGTTGTTGAAAAACTAGGACTTCAAGAAGATGAAGCAATTGAAAGCAGAATGGTAAGTAAAGCAATTGAAAATGCACAAAAGAAAGTTGAAGGTAATAACTTTGATATAAGAAAAACTTTACTTGGATATGATGATGTAATGAATATTCAAAGAGAAGTTATATATAAGCAAAGAAGTGAAGTTCTTGAAGGTGAAAATATTAAGGATGAAATTCTTGATATGATTAAAGATGTAATAAGAAAGGCTGTTGATTTACATATAACAGATGAGGCTGAAAATTATAGAGAACAATTTCTTCATTTAATGGTATATTTACAGGATATATGTATTCCACCAGAAAGTGTTAACTTAGCTGAAATGGAAAATATGTCAAATGAAGAAATAACAGAAAAATTTTATGAAGCAGCAATTAATTATTATAATAGTAAAGAAGAGGTATTTACTTCTGAAAGAATGAGAGAAATTGAAAGAGTTATTCTTTTAAAATGTGTTGATAGCAAATGGATGAATCATATTGATAGTATGGATCATTTGAAACAAGGTATAGGTCTTCAATCTTTTAAACAAGTAGATCCAGTTGATGCATATCAAATGGAAGGTAGTGCAATGTTTGATGAAATGATTGAAGCAATAAAAGAAGAAACAGTAAAATTATTGTTCCATGTTCAAATTGAAAGAGCTCCTGAAAGAGAAAGAATAGCTGTTGATATGCAAGAAGTGCATGAAGAAGGTCCAGCAGGACCAATGGCTTCTGCTCCTGGTAAAATTACAATGAGAAGGGGCGGTCCTATTGTTATGGGAGAAGCACCAGCTCCAGGTTCAATAGCATCTCAATCTAACAGTACAGCAAGACCAGGAGGTCCGATGGCATCATCAAATATTCAAGAAGCATCAACTCCTGAACCATATAGAAATGAAGATAAGCATGGAAGAAATGAATTATGCCCTTGTGGAAGTGGTAAGAAATATAAAAATTGTTGTGGTAAAAAATAAATAATTTTATAATAAGCTGTTGTATTTAGTCAACAGCTTATTATATTAAAATAAGTATTAAATTATATGATTAAGGATGTGATAATATTATGAATATAGAAGTAGAAAAAGAATTGCTTAAACTTCCTTATATAAAGAAATCTATACAAGAAATGGGGAATTCACTTTGACAAGGAAAGTATAGAAAGAAAAATTCATGAACTGGACTGCATTATGCAGGAACCTGGATTTTGGGATGATGCAGAAAAATCTCAACAGATTACAAAAGAAAGCAAATATTTAAAGGATAAATTAGAAAATTTTAATAATATTATATCTCGTTTTGAAGATTTAGAAGTGCTTAAGGAAATGGCAGAAGAAGGTGATGAAGAATCAGTACAGGAGATAATTGAAATTATTAATTTCTTGCAGAAGGAAATTGATGAGTATAATTTGAAAGTTCTTCTATGTGGAGAATATGATAAAAATAGTGCTATAATGACTCTTCATGTTGGAGTTGGTGGTGCAGATGCCAATGATTGGACTGAAATGCTTTTGAGAATGTATACAAGATGGTGTGACAAAAAAGGATATGATGTTGAAATAATTGATATGATTCCAGGAGATGAAGCTGGAATAAAAAGTGTTACCTTAAAAATAAATGGAGAGTATGCATATGGTTATTTAAAAGCTGAAAAAGGAATTCATAGGCTTGTTAGAATATCTCCATTTAATGCAAACGGAAAAAGGCAGACATCTTTTGCATCAATGGAGGTGCTTCCTGAGCTGACCAAAAGTCAGGATATAGAATTAAAGCCTGATGATTTGCAGATAGATACTTATAGATCATCTGGAGCTGGAGGACAACACATTAATAAAACTGAATCAGCAGTAAGAATCACTCATATTCCAACAGGTATAATAGTTCAGTGTCAAAATGAAAGAAGTCAGTTTTCTAATAGGGAAACAGCACTGGAAATGTTAAAATCAAAGCTTGTTGAATTAAAAGAAAGAGCCCATAAAGAAAAAATTGAAGATTTAAGCGGTGAGTTAAAAGATATGGGCTGGGGCAGTCAAATTCGTTCTTATGTTTTTCATCCATATAGTATGGTAAAGGATCATAGAACTAATATAGAAACTGCAAATGTTGGAGCAGTAATGGATGGAGATATTGACATGTTTATTAATGGATATTTAAATTTTGTTGCAAATAAATAAAGAAATTTAACCCCATAAATATTCTATTTATGGGGTTATCTATTGCAAATTTTTAAGATTTTGAATAATATATTATATATGAGACAAAAATATTCATATTTAAACAAATTATAAATTTAAGTATATAGTGTTAGAAGGGGTTGAGAAAATGAAAAATATAAAAATTTTAGTAGTAGATGATTCACAATTTCAGATATCTATGTTAAGTGATATGTTAAGAGAGAATGGTTTTAATGTTATTGGACAAGCAACATCTGTAGAAGAAGCAATAAGACATGTAAAAGAAAATAAGCCTGATTTAGTTACAATGGATATAACAATGCCAGAAAAAGATGGATTTGAATGTACAAAAGAGATACATAAAATAGATAAGGATATTAAAGTTATTGTAATAAGTTCTATGATGGATGATGAACTTATAAAAAAAGCAAAAAAAAGTCATATAAGTGGGTATTTACAGAAACCTATAGATCCAGATGATTTAGCATTACTTATAGAAAGAGTAGTTAGTGATAATAAATTATATGAAGAACTAACTCAAATATATAAAGCTGTATTTAAAGAAGCAGTTTTAGATGTATTTAATAAGATGACTAAAACAGTGCCTAAAATAGTCGATGAAAGTAATAAAGAAAATCAACTGGAGAGTAAAGGTGTAGCTATAGTTTTGGGGATTACTGGAAAATATGCGGGCAGAACTATTATTGATATGTCATATGAAACTGCAAGTAATTTAGTTTCAGCTTTATTAAAGAGAGAAGTTAAGAATAATGAAGAAATATTAAATGTAATTTCAGAAATAGCAAATATGTTTGCTGGCAATACATGTTCTATGATTAATAAAAAGAATAAAATATTTGGTCTTAGAATAGCACCACCAACAGCATTTTATGGAGAAGCAATTAATATTTCTCAAGTGGATATAGAAAACAATTATTTTGCTAAGGCTGAGACAGATTTTGGAGAAATAATTTTAAATATAGGCTTTAATCGAGGTGATAGTGGATGGATGTCAGTATTATAAACAGAATAATTAATTCTTTTATAGATATGATTCCAAAGGTGGGATTTACCAACATTAAAATTGGAGAAACGACATTAAGAAAAAAACAGATAGATAGCCTGGGAGTCATGATTATTATAGGAATTATGGGTGATATTGATGGAAATATTATTTATAGTATAGATGAAGAAAATGCTAAAAAAATAGCATCAATAATGATGATGGGAATGCCTGTTGAACAGTTTGATGATATGGCTCAAAGTGCTGTTTCAGAACTTATAAATATGCTGACTGCAAATGCTGTTATAACTTTATCAGATAGAGGTCTAATGGCAGATATTTCCACACCTACTCTTATTCATGGCAAATTTACAGCAACAGCAAATCAAGAAGAAGTGGTAAAAATCATATTAGAAGCAGATGGTGCGGAAATAGAAATAAATATGGCATTAAGAATTATTAAAGCAAATTATTAATAGAAAAAGCTAGCATGAGTCTGTTAATAGTTTAGTGTAAACTGAATAAGTAATATTTTATTTAAAGTAAGGTTGAAAGATTAAAGTTGAGATTCAACCTTACTTTTTAACATATATTTTTAATATATTTTTTGGAAAAGCTTATAAATTGGGATATCTTTAGATTTGAAGA
>CAZPRO010000160.1:3667-5706 GCA_964588775.1 uncultured Clostridium sp. | reverse complement strand
CATATGATGTTGTCTGATATATTGGTACTGCTCTTGCATCTGTTGCTGGATCTGGATTTTCTTGTCCTACATGTAATTGTAATGTTTCAAATTTTAATTTTCTTTCTAAGTTACTCATTTTCGTTTCCCCCAATTTTCATATTATATTTTTTCAAATAGCTATTCATCTTATTCATGTATAGTTGATAATAATACTATGATTTAAGATTAATAAAAAAACTGTTTTCTTCCAAAAAATAAGAAAACAGCATATATATTCTGATGCACAAAATATAATTCTTCTTATCTCTCAGATATCCCATAATATCTGCAGGAATTAGCACCTTAAATCATATAAATGAAGTATAATTCAGGTTGCTAGACTTCGCAGGGCCAGTCCCTCAGTCTTTCTTGATAAGCTATTTATTTTTATATAGTATTCTTAGCAAATTACTATGATATAACTATACTATGCTTTTTTATCCATGTCAACACTTTTTTAACAAACATTTATTGAATTAGTTAAAAACATTATCTTTTCCATATAAACATAATCCTATACATATTTCTCCATTTCATTCGATGTTCCAATAAGTTCATTAGCAAGTTCTTTTGCCTTTACTGCTCTTGTCTTATTATTATTTGTATTAGCAGCAGTTTCTTCTATTCCCACCATAAGTTCTTCAGTAATAGCTGATATATTATTAATGCTCTCTAATATTTTTCCATTAGAATTTACTATTTCTTTAATCTTTTTAGATACAGTTTCAACATTATCATTTACTTCAATTATTCTCTCATTGGTATTAGTAAATAAATTTTTAGTTGTATCAATTAATTCTTTCTGCTCATTATTTATTTCCTGAAATTTATTTACTGATTCCACTGCATTTTCAACTTTATTTTGAAAACCTGTTAAAATATCAGAAATATTTTGAGTAGATTTCTGACTCTTATCAGATAAATCTCTTATTTCTTCTGCTACTACTGCAAAACCCTTTCCAGCTTCACCAGCTCTTGCACTTTCAATTGCTGCATTTAAAGCTAAAAGATTTGTCTGCTCAGCAATATTGGTTATTTCTTCAATTATTACTTTAATTTCCTTAGTTGCATTTCTTAAATTCTGCATTACTTCATGAATCATACTGCTGTTTTTATTCATATGTATTGTCTTTTCATTAAGATTTTTTACTATATCCATTCCCTTTTTAATATCTTTTATAGTTTCTTCTGAAATATTCTGCATATTATCAGAGTATTTCGCAGTATCATTAATTAATTCTTCTATATTTGAAGTCAGATTAGTCTGTTCCTGAATTTTATTTACAGTTTCCTTAACTCCATCCTGTAAAGATTCCATTGATTTATTTATACTATCACTTGATTCTTCAACCTCAGAAATAAAGCCATAAACTTCATCTGCATCTTTATTTAGAACTTTTGCAATCTCAAGAACTGCCTTTAATATTTCTTCCTGCTTTTTTGTTGCCTCATTAATTGCATTTATTTTTTTATCATTAAATTCATTTGATAGTTTTGTTGCAAGACACACTCCTATACAAAATAATAATGTAATAACAAACTCTATTGTAAATTGTGTAGTTGTATGACTTTCTGTCATATTACATACTTTATACATATAAATAATTCTAGCTGCATTTATTATCATTGTTGTTATTGCGATTCTATTTATTAATTTTAAATTAAAATACAAGAAAAACAGTATCATTATTGGATATACATACACATACACCCCTACCTCTTTAGTTGTAAACATTATATATGTATACACTGCGAAGAAAGATACTATTAATATATATTTAAAACTGCTGCTATTTTTATTTTTTAAATATGTTACACTTATGGCTATACCTGCTATAATAACTAATGATAAAAATATTGAGACATTTAATACAGTCTTATGTCCCTTAAATACTTCTACAATATATCCTCCTATTATTGCAAAATATAACAATAAAGTATTAATTAATAAAACTGCATTTGCTTTGTATAAACTATTTTCACCTTTCATCATACTTCTCATCCCCCTTAAAAAATTA
>CAZPRO010000160.1:0-3567 GCA_964588775.1 uncultured Clostridium sp. | reverse complement strand
GTTAATTTTATTGATGGTATTACTGGCAGTGCTAAAAATGCCAAAGTTAAAAATGGATCTATATCTTTGTTAACCTCTAATTTATTATATGAAATATTAATAAGCCTGCTTAATTTATTATTTACATAATTAATATCCTTATCACTCATAAGTCCCCCAATTTTTAATTGAAGACTATCTAATATTTTATTTGATGACGAAATTGCAATTCCCCCCTGCATTTCAATGACTTTATTTACTGCATTTATCATATCTTCATCATTATCGCCAATAACAATTAAATTGTGTGAATCATGTGCTATAGTAGTTGCTATTGCACCATTTTTTAAATTGAAATTTTCTACAAGCCCAAGTCCTATATTTCCTGTATTATGATGTCTCTCTATTACTGCCAGTTTCAAAATGTCCTTATTTCTATCATATATATAATTATTTTCTTTAACTTTTACTAATCTCACTTCCTTATTTGTTATAAGACTATATGGCTGAAGCTGTATAACATTAACTTTAGCTTGATTTTCTTCATTAATATTAAACAATTTTATTTGAATATCCTTTTTGCCTACAGATGTAAGTTTAACTGTATCACTTACATTTGTATTATTTATATCTGGTAAAGAAAATAAAGCTTCTTTATTTTGTGCAATTAATTTGCCATTTTTATAAACAGCTTCAATATTAAACTCCTCCAAATTGTCAAATATAATAATATCAGCTTTATATCCTGGTGCAATGGCGCCAATATTATTAAGCTTATAACATTCTGCTGGATTAATTGTAGCCATTTGAATTGCAGTTATGGGATCAATTCCATTTTTTACTGCTAATCGTATATTGTAATCTATATGACCATTATTTAATAAATCTTCTGGGTGTCTGTCATCTGTACAAAACATAATTCTTCTATAATTATATTTATTTACTGCTCCGACAAGATTTTTTAAATCCTTTGCTGCAGAACCTTCCCTTATTAAAATGTTCATTCCTAATCTTAGTTTTTCAATAAGCTCTTTTTCTTCAGAACATTCATGATCAGTTGAAATCCCGCTTAAAATATATGCATTAAGTCCTTCTCCTGTCACCTTTGGCGCATGACCATCAATTATTTTTTTATAACGCTTTGCAAGATTTATTTTATTGATCACATCTTTATCCTTATTTACAATTCCAGGATAATCCATCATTTCTCCTAAACCTAAAACTCTTGGATTATCTATAAATTTCTCTAAATCATCAGCCTTCAAAACAGCTCCTGAATTTTCAAAATCAGTTGCTGGCACACATGATGGAAGCATTACAAAAGTGTTTAATGGAAGTTTTTCTGTTGAATCTAATATGTACCTTATACCTTTTATTCCACATACATTAGCTATTTCATGGGGATCTGCTATTATTGTTGTTGTTCCTCTTGGCACAATGACCTTTGCAAATTCTCCAGGTGAAAGCATTGATGATTCAATATGAACATGTGCATCAATAAGTCCAGGTGCTATATATTTTTCAGAACAGTCTATATTCTGCTTTCCCACATAGTCTCCAACCCCAACTATTACTCCATTATGAATAGCTACATCCCCATTTATTATCTCATGAGAAAATACATTTACAATTTTAGCATTTTTTAAAACCATGTCTGGATTTTCTTTTTTCATTGCTGCATCTATTAATTCACCTATTATCATGGTTAATACACCTCAAAACTTTTTTTGATTTTTATATTACCATAAAAAGAAATTAAGTCAACCTAATACCTGTTCCTTAAGTTTAAGACCAGTTTTAGTTATTGCTGTTCCTCCAAGAGCTGTTTCTCTTAATTCTGCTGGAAGACTTTTCCCTACTTTATACATTGCATCAACTGCATCATCAAAAGGAATTTTTGCCTTTACTCCTGCCATAACCATATCAGCAGTGCAAAGTGCAGTTACTGCTCCCTGAGCATTTCTTTTTGCACATGGAATTTCAACAAGTCCTGCAACCGGATCACATACAAGTCCAAGAACATTTTGAAGTATTATTGAACCTGCATCTAAACTCATCTTTGGTGTTCCACCCATTATTTCAACAAGAGCGGCAGCTCCCATTGCAGATGCTGAGCCACATTCTGCCTGACATCCACCTTCTGCACCTGCTAAGGTTGCATTTATTGCTATTATCATCCCAACTGCTGATGCTGCAAGAAGTCCATTTATCATTTCTTCTTCAGACAATTCCAAAACTTCTCCTGCACTTAATATTACTGCTGGCAGTATTCCACATGAACCAGCTGTGGGGCATGCTACTATTTTCCCCATTGATGCATTTACTTCAGATGAAGCAAGCGCCATTGCCATTGCAAGGTTAGTAGCCTTCCCTGTTAAGGTTTTTCCTCTTTTTGTATATTCATTAATTTTGTAACCATCTCCTCCAATAAGTCCGCTTAAAGAATATACTTTATTTTCAGTTCCTTCTCTTGCCGCTCTCTTCATAACATCCAGATTTTTTTTCATCTTATAAAACACTTCTTCTCTTGTAACATCTCTTTCTTCTATTTCACATCTTATTGCATATTCACTTAATGAAATATTGTATTTTTCACATATTTCAAGTAACTCTTCTCCACTTTTAGCTAACATTTTTCCACCTCTTTCTTCTCAGGACTTATACATATTACCTTATTTATTAAAGGTAATTTTTTTATCTTTTCCAAGGCTTCTTCATTTACTTTGTTGTCCATTTCAAATAACATTGTTGCTTCTTGACCACGTCTGTCTCTGAATACTTTCATAAAAGCAATGTTTATGTTCTCTTCAGATAAAACCCCTGTTACAGAATTAATAACACCTGGTTTATCTTTATGCAGTATTATTAATGTTTCATAAACACCCGTAAAATCAACTTCATTATCATTAATTTCGCATACACATATGTTCCCGCCACCTATTGAAGACCCCATAATTTCACAATATTCATCATTAACAGTACGAATTATAAATTTTACTGTATTAGGGTGAACATCTCCCAAGTCTGCTTCTTTAAAAAGATACACTAATCCCTGTTCTTTTGCTATTTCCATTGAATTTCTTAAACCCTCATCAGATGGCTCCATTCCAAGTATTCCTGCAACAAGAGCCTTATCAGTTCCATGTCCTTTGTATGTTTTTGCAAATGAACCATGAAGCATAAACGTTACTTCTTTTATGTCATTTCCTGCTATGCTTCTTGCTATCTTTCCAAGCCTTGCAGCTCCAGCTGTATGAGAACTTGAAGGCCCTATCATTATTGGTCCCAGTATATCAAATATGCCTACACCTTTCATTTTTTCCCTGCTCCTCAAATAAAATAAATTATTTATCTTTTCATATGTTTTATTAAAGCACATTATATTTAAAGTATCTATCTTACAGATTTATTTTGTCACATTTTTAATAATATAAGCATTTTTCTTATAATAATTAAATTTTTTTCATAATAATTTTTTAAATTAACGCAAAAAAAATCTGGAGTACCCTTCTCCAGATTTTTTTCTCATAATTCTTTAATACCTTTTTTATTTACCATAGTGTCCTTGTCTATGTATTTAATATACCA
>CAZPRO010000159.1:0-5724 GCA_964588775.1 uncultured Clostridium sp. | reverse complement strand
GCTTTTCCTTCATATAACATTTCTTTCTTTTCCATTATAATTCCACTCCTTCAGCATTATCTTCAATAAATTTCTTTTTCATATTTACTCTATATTCTTTTAATTTATTTTTTAAATCTTCATTATTTACGCTTAACATTTGAACTGCCAGCATTCCAGCATTATAGCTGTTGTTTATTCCAACTGTTGCGACTGGAATAGATTTTGGCATCTGCACTATTGAATAAAGTGCATCCACACCTTCAAGGGCTGCCTTAACAGGAATACCTATAACAGGTAAAATTGTTTTTGATGCTATAACACCTGGTAAATGAGCTGCAAGTCCTGCTCCGGCAATTATAACCTTGCATCCTTCTTTTTCAATTTGTTCTATTGTTTCTTCTAATTTTTCTGGTACTCTGTGAGCTGATAATACATATGCCTTATATGTAATTCCAAATTCTTTTAAAGCATTTGCAGCTCCTTTCATAACTTCTGTATCAGATTTGCTTCCAAAAAATATTGCTACTTCCAAATCTAACATCCTTTCTAATCTAAGAACTTAAATTTTTATACTAAACATTTTACATCTCATATCATGTCTCATATTTTATGAGACATGATATGTTTTATTTAAAGTACTTAACTCCAGATTCAAAAATCTTCTGATCATAATCTCCAGGAATATTTTTAAATATGTCTTCACCACTTCTTTCACAGTGTGCCATCTTACCTAATACTCTTCCATCTGGACTTGTAATACCTTCAATTCCGTACATTGAACCATTTGGATTATAAGGCATATTTAATGAAACATTTCCTTCTAAGTCAACATATTGAGTTGCTACCTGTCCATTTTCAATCAGCTTCTTAATTAAGCTTTCTGGTGCAACAAATCTTCCTTCACCATGTGATATTGCTACTGAATGAACATCTCCAGCTTTAACACTGCTGAACCATGGTGATTTATTTGATGTTACTCTTGTTCTGATTATTGAACTCATATGTCTGTCAATACTATTATAAGTTAATGTTGCCATATCTTCTTTAATATCAACAATTTCACCATATGGTACAAGTCCTAGTTTTATAAGAGCCTGGAAGCCGTTACAAATACCAAGAGCTAATCCGTCTCTATTCTTTAATAATTCCATAACTGCTTCGCTTATTTTTTCATTTCTTAAAGCATTTGCTATAAATTTACCAGAACCGTCTGGTTCATCACCTGCTGAGAAACCACCAGGAATCATAAGTATCTGAGCTGTAGAAATTTCTTCAGCCAGCTTATCAATTGATTCAGCTAATGCTTCTTTAGTTATATTTCTAAATACAACCTGTGTTACATCAGCACCTGCTTTTATAAACGCCCTTTCACAATCATATTCACAGTTGTTTCCAGGGAATACAGGAATAACAACCTTTGGTTTAGCCACTTTAATCTTTGGTGATGGATAAGATTTAACTTCATATAATGGAGTTTCAACTTTTCCCTCAACTTCTTTAGTAACTATTGGATATACCTTGCTTAATTTTTCTTCATAATCTTTTTCTAATTCTGCTATATCAAATTTAAAGTCATATTCTTTGCTTATTACTGAAGCTTCTCCTACTGTTTTACCAATTACTTTATAAGTAGTGCCCTCTAAAGCTTCTTTTACATTTACATCCTCTGCTATTTCAAGAACTGCACTTCCATAATTGAAGCCAAATAGTTCTTCCCTGCTTAAGTTTTCAATTTCTGCACCAATTCTATTACCAAGTGCCATTTTAGTAATATTTTCAGAAACTCCCCCAAATTTAACTGCTGATGCTGAAATTACTTTTTCATCCTGAATTAATTTATATAAAATGTCCATATTTTTCTTAAATTGTTCTATGTCTACTGTTCCATCTTCACATTTTGATGCCTGTAATAATACTATGTTAGATCCAGCTTTCTTGAATTCTGGTGAAATAACCTTCTTAGCTTTTTCAACACCTACTGCAAATGAAACAAGTGTTGGAGGAACATCCATTTCTCCAAAGCTTCCTGACATTGAATCCTTACCACCTATAGCTGCAATTTCAAGTGCCATTTGTGCTTCATATGCACCAAGTAATGCTGCAAATGGTTTACCCCATCTTGAAGGTTTGTCTCCCATTCTTTCAAAATATTCCTGGAATGTTAAATGAGCTGTTCTAAAGTTTCCACCCATACACACAAGCTTAGTAACACTTTCAATTACTGAGTAGTATGCCATGTGATATGGGCTCCATTCACCTAGGTAAGGATTTAATCCATATGTCATTAAAGTAGCATCTTTACTTTCTCCGCCTGGTACAACAATTTTAGCCGCCATACCTTCTGCAGGAGTTTTAGAATACTTGCCTCCAAATGGCATAAGTACTGTTCCGCCGCCTATAGTTGCATCAAATCTTTCACTTAAACCCTGCTGAGAAGCAACATTTAATTTCTTTAAGTTGTCTTTCCATTCTTTCTTAACATCTATATCCTTAACTTCATATGGATACGCTTTTGGAGATTCAACCAAAACTTTTGCCTTTTGAGTAGCTCCATTTGTATCAAGGAAAGTTCTCTTTAAATCAACTATGTTATTTCCTCTCCAGTAAAGCCTTAATCTATCAGTATCTGTAACCTTTGCAACTAATGTAGCTTCAAGATTTTCTTCATTAGAAAGTTTTATAAATTTATCTGCATTGCTTCCATCTACAACAACAGCCATTCTTTCCTGAGATTCTGAAACTGCAAGTTCTGTTCCATCTAATCCTTCATATTTCTTAGTTACTTTATCTAAATCTATATCAAGTCCACGGCATAATTCTCCAATTGCTACTGAAACACCACCAGCACCAAAGTCATTACATCTCTTTATCATCTTTGCTGCAACTGGATTTCTAAATAATCTCTGAAGTTTTCTTTCTGTAGGTGCATTACCTTTTTGAACTTCTGCTCCACATGAGCTTAATGACTGAACTGTGTGTCCTTTTGATGAACCTGTTGCTCCACCAACACCGTCTCTACCTGTTCTTCCACCAAGAAGGATTATTACATCGCCAACTTCTGGTTCTTTTCTTATTACATTTTCCTTTGGTGCTGAAGCAATAACTGCTCCAACTTCCATTCTCTTAGCTGCATAGTTAGGATGATATACTTCTTCAACCTGACCAGTAGCTAGTCCAATTTGGTTGCCATATGAACTATAACCATGAGCAGCTCCAAGAACTATCTTTCTTTGAGGAAGTTTTCCTTCCATTGTATTTTCAACTGGAACTGTTGGATCTGCTGCTCCAGTAACTCTCATTGCCTGATATACATAAGTTCTTCCTGATAATGGATCTCTTATTGCACCACCAAGACAAGTTGCTGCACCACCAAATGGTTCAATTTCTGTTGGATGGTTATGGGTTTCATTTTTAAACATTACAAGATAATCTTCCATACCTTTATCTGTTTCAACTTTTACATTTATTGAACATGCATTGATTTCTTCAGATAAATCAAGGTCATTAAGTTTACCTCTCTTTTTAAGCTCTTTCATAGCTATTGTTCCAATGTCCATCAATGTTCTATTTTTCTTTTTATCAACATAAACATATTCTCTTGATTTTAAGTATTCATCATAACTCTTTTTAATTGGAGCTGTATATTTTCCATCTTCTATATGTACATCTTCTAATATGGTTGAAAATGTTGTATGTCTGCAGTGATCGGACCAATAAGTATCAATAACTTTTATTTCTGTTATTGTTGGCTGTCTTTTTTCTGCCTTAAAATAATCCTGTATCATAAGAAGGTCATCTATGCTCATAGCTAAACCTTGTTCTTTATGAAATTCTTCTAATTCTTCTAATTTTTTATTGGTAAAATTGTTTAAGATTTCAACGTCTTTAGGTGTGTCTGAGATTGCTGCCAAATCTTTGTTGTCTATATCCACTTCTCTAGAATCGACTGGATTGATATAATACTTTTTAATCTTTTTTATATCATTTTGTGAAAGGTTTCCTTTTAAAACTACGATTTTTGCTGATTTGATTTCAACTTTATCTTCTGCTGTTAATAGTGATAAACATTCAGAAGCTGAATCGGCTCTTTGGTCATACTGACCTGGTAAATATTCTACTCCAAAAGCTATTTCTTCATCATTTATTGGTAACTTTTCTTCATAAACCTTATCTACTGTAAGTTCTGCAAAAATTGTATGTAATGCTTTTTTATAATACTCTTCTGGTATTTCAGCAATAACATACTTGTTTACGATTCTTACATCTTCAAGATTAGTCATTCCTAAGTTATCTTTAAAATCTCTTAATAAACTTTGAGCTTCTACATTAAACCCTGGTTTTTTCTCAACAAATACGCTTCTAATATTTGACATTATAATTCCTCCAAAATATTATGAGATTTAGCTTATCATCACATCTTTGTGATGCGAATGTTATTTTGTTTATTTTTTTAAATTTTCGTATCTACAAATTAAGATTATCAAATAACACCTATGATGTCAACTTGATTTATGATAAAATTTGTTTAAATATGAAAAAACACGAAAAATAGCATTTTAAATCTTTGCTATTCTTCGTGTTTTCCCTTTTTATGTTATACCTCAAATTCTTCAACCTTAAAATTGCTGTAGTATTTAGCTTTCTGTGGTACAAATTTTATAACACAGTAATCTGGATCAGTGGGTCCTAAAGGATAATACATTTCATATCCTTCCTCCCAAATATCATCTTTAATATTTTTATCATCAATAATTTCCATATTTCCAATTAACATTAATCCTTTAAAAAACCTTTGATTACATATGTATATGCTGGATTTAGAATTTTCTTTAAAGTGGTTGATTTTAGCAGATGATGTATTTGTATGAAAGTATATTTCCTCAATGCCATTTCTTTTACATGGTTTTAACATAGCCCTTATATTAGGAAACCCTTCTTTATCTACAGAACCAATAAAACTTACGGAACACTTGTCTATCATATTTCCTATTGTTTTTTCCGGACTTTTCATATAAATCACTCCTAATATTCATAATAATACTTAAGTACTTATAAATATTATAATTGCAATTTATTATAGTGTTAATTACACACTTTTTTGTAAGCATTACTTTTCATTCATAATCTCACTTCCTATCTGCTGCATTATAGTAATTGCTTCTAACATTTTATTTCCACGTTCTGTCAGGAAATATTCTACTTTTAAAGGATATCCCTGAAAAGTATTTTCTTCAATCAAATCATATTCCATTAATTCTTTTAATTGTTGTATAAGCATTTTTTGATTAATTCCTTTTATTTCTTTTTGTAACTGGGATGGTCCTAATCTTTTATTTTTTAATGTCCATAAAATTATAGGTTTCCATTTTCCTTTTATAATATCATGAGTAAGTTCTAATGGACATGTATATTCACTTCTTATCTTCATTTTGCATTCCTCCTTTTCTGTTACACTTTATGAATAATTTTTTCTTTAATTTTTATACTATAATTATAAATTCAATTTTAAGGAATGTGATACTTTATGAATAATTTTTTGTCCAGTGAATTTTTTAATGATAAAGAATATTTATCCAGAGTTAACGATATTTTAACTAATGAATCTTTTCTTTTAATGGATAATTATATACAGCACGGAAATACATCAACAAAAAATCACTGTATAAATGTTTCATATTTAAGCTATAAAATATGTAAAAAATATAATTTAGACTATATAGCAGCTGCACGAGGTGGTCTTCT
>CAZPRO010000158.1:0-5754 GCA_964588775.1 uncultured Clostridium sp. | reverse complement strand
AAAGAAGGTAAATAATGAATAAACTTTGGGGTGGACGTTTTAAAAAAGGTACTGACAAAAGCGTAAATGACTTTAACTCTTCTATTCCCTTTGATTCAAGAATGTATCGCGAAGATATTGAAGGAAGCATTGCACATGCTTCCATGCTTGGGGAGCAAGGCATAATTTCAAAGGATGCTAGTGACAGAATTGTTTCTGGTCTTCTTGAAATATTAAAAAGAATTGATAGTGGTGCCATTGAAATTGATATGTCTTATGAAGATATTCATAGTTTTGTTGAAAGCACATTAACATACTATATTGGAGAAAATGGTAAAAAACTTCATACAGGACGTAGCCGAAATGACCAGGTTGCTTTAGATTTGAAATTATATTTAAGAAAAGAATTATTTCTTATAAAAGAACTCTTACTAAATCTTGAAGAGGTTCTTTTAAAAAAAGCAAAAGAAAACATTGATACAATAATGCCAGGATATACACATCTTCAAAAGGCTCAACCAATTACTCTTGCTCATCATATTTTAGCTTATGCTGAAATGCTTAAAAGAGATATAACAAGAATTGAAGATTGTCTTGAAAGAATGGATACAATGCCTCTTGGTGCAGGAGCATTAGCTACAACTACTTATCCTCTAGATAGAGAAGCTGTGGCAAAAGCTCTTAACTTCTCATCTGTTACTTTAAACAGTTTAGATAGTGTATCTGATAGAGATCATGCAATTGAAGCATTATCTGCCTTTTCAATGATTATGATGCATTTATCAAGATTTTCTGAAGAAATTATCCTTTGGTGCTCAAATGAGTTCAGCTTTATAGAACTTGATGATGGATATAGTACAGGAAGTTCTATAATGCCTCAAAAGAAAAATCCTGATGTTGCAGAACTTGTACGTGGTAAGACTGGTAGAGTTTATGGCGACCTTATGACATTACTTACTGTAATGAAAGGTATTCCACTAGCTTACAACAAAGATATGCAGGAAGATAAAGAATGTCTCTTTGATGGAATTGATACAGTACTTCTTGCCCTTGAAACTTTCACTGGAATGATTGAGACAATGAATGTAAGAAAAGATAATATGAGAAAAGGTGCTGCAAAAGGATTTACAAATGCTACAGATTTAGCAGATTATCTTGTTAAAAAAGGTATGGCATTCAGAGACGCTCATGGAGTTGTAGGTGAAATAGTTCTTGAATGTATAAAACAGGATAAAATGATTGAGGAATTAAAGCTTAATGAACTAAAAACATTTTCTCCTATTTTTGAAGAAGATGTATATGAAGCAATTGATCTTGTTACATGTGTAGAAGAAAGAAAAGTTATTGGTGGTCCTTCCAAGCAGTCAGTCATGACTCAAATTGAAGCATTGGACTTATTTATTAAAATACACACTAAATAGTTTAATATGTTGCTGCTCATTGCAGCAACTATCTTTTTTCTAAGAACATAATTTTTATGATTAATAAGAAGGGGGTATTCTCATGGATATGAAATACATAAATGGTGGTGTAACTGCACCTAAAGGATTTTTAGCATCTGGAATTTATTGTGGATTAAAAAAGAGTACATTAAGTAAAGATCTTGCTCTTATCTATTCAGAAATCCCAGCAACAGCATGTGCAGTTTTTACCAAAAATAAAGTAAGAGGTGCTCATATATCTGTATCTAAAGATCACTTATCTAATAAAACTGCACAAGCAATAATAGTAAACAGTGGTAATGCAAATACTTGTAATGGAAATGATGGGTTAAATAAAGCAAAAAAAACTACCACTATTCTTGCCAAAGAATTAAAAATAAAGGCAGATGACGTATTAGTTGCATCAACTGGAGTAATTGGGGTTCCTCTTAATATAGATGCAATTAAAAATGGTATTCCTTTACTTGCAGAAAAATTATCAAAAGAAGGTTCATCTGATGCAGCTTCTGCCATAATGACTACTGATACTATAAAAAAAGAGCTTGCTGTTCAATTTACTATTGATGGCAAAACAGTAACTATAGGAGTTATGGCTAAGGGTTCAGGCATGATAGAACCTAATATGGGTACTATGCTTTCTTTTATAACCACTGATTTATCAATAAGTCCTGAATTATTAGATGAAGCCTTAAAAACAATTGTAAATGTAACCTATAACCGAGTAAGTGTTGATGGTGATACAAGTACTAATGATACTGTCTTCATTCTTGCAAATGGAAAAGCTGAAAATAAAAAAATAACTGATAAAAATTCTGACTATGAATTATTTGTAAAAGCACTTACAGAACTAAACACATTAATTGCAAGAACCATTGCTAAAGATGGTGAAGGTGCAACAAAACTTATTGAATGTCATATTTCTGGAGTTGATACAGAAAAAAATGCAGCTATTTTAGGGAAAAGTGTAATAAACTCACCTCTTGTAAAAACTGCTATGTTTGGTGCTGATGCAAACTGGGGAAGAATTTTATGTGCCTTAGGATATTCAGGTATAGAATTTGACAGTGAAAAAGTTGATGTATCTTTCCAAAGCAAAAAAGGTACTATAGAAGTATGCAGAGCAGGAAGTTCATTGGCTTTTGATGAAAATATAGCAAAACAAATATTAGAGGAAGATGAAATTATAATAAAAATAAATATGAATAACGGCAGTCATAATGCTATAGTATGGGGATGCGATTTAACTTATGACTATGTAAAAATAAATGGTGATTATAGAAGTTAACAAAATAACTATAAAAAGCACATTAATGAAATGAGGGATTTTTTTGGAATTAAGTCATAATGAACAGGCAGAAATTCTAGTACATGCTCTGCCATATATACAAAAATACAGAGGAAAAATAATTGTTGTAAAATATGGCGGAAATGCAATGATTAGTGAAGAATTACGTGAAACAGTTATTAATGATATTATTCTTATGAAATGTGTGGGCATTGAACCTATAGTTGTCCATGGAGGTGGTCCAGACATATCAGATTTACTTAAAAGATTAAATCATAAAAGCGAATTTATCAATGGTTTGCGATATACTGATGATGTTACTATAGAAGTAGTCCAAATGGTTCTTGGAGGTAAAGTAAATAAAAATCTTGTATCATTAATTGAAAAATTTGGTGGCAAAGCAATAGGATTATGTGGAATGGATGGTGGACTAATAAAAGCTAAAAAACTCGAAGGCACTATAGATTATGGATATGTTGGTGAAGTTACAGAAGTAAATACTGATATATTAAAAATGGCTATGGATTCTGGATATATTCCTGTTGTTGGAAGTGTTGCTTTAGGTGAAGATGACAATAAAATCTATAATATTAATGCTGATACATGTGCTGCAAAAATAGCATCTGCTTTAAAAGCCGAAGAATTAATGCTGCTTACAGATGTTCCTGGAGTTATGAAAGATCCAAATGACCCTTCTACTCTATATCACAGTTTAAGACTACATCAAATTCCTAAATTATGTCTTGAAGGCATAATAAAAGGTGGAATGATTCCAAAAATAGATTGCTGTGTAGAATCCGTAAGAATGGGAGTTGAAAGAGCTATTATTCTCGATGGACGTATACCTCACTCTATTCTTTTAGAATTATTTACTCCAAAAGGAATTGGAACAATGATTTATTAATTAGGAGGTTTTAGTTATGTACAATTTTAATGAAGCACATGACCATATTATGAATACATATGGTCGCCTTGATATTGTAATAGATCATGGTGAAGGTGCTTATTTATACGATGTAAACAATAAAGAGTATTTAGATTTTACCAGTGGTATAGGAGTAAACAGCTTAGGATATGGTAATGAAAAATGGCTTGAAGCTACTACTGATCAAATGAAAAAACTTGTACACTGCTCAAATATTTTCAAAACAGAACCAGCTGCTAAATTGGCAGCAAAAATAACAGAAAAATCAGGCATGAGCAGAATCTTTTTTGGAAATTCTGGAGCTGAAGCAAATGAAGGTGCAATAAAGCTTGCAAGAAAGTATAGTTTTGAAAAATATGGAGAAAATAGAAGTACAATTCTCACACTAGTACAATCCTTTCATGGAAGAACTATAACAACCTTAAAAGCTACAGGTCAGGATAAATTTCACAAATACTTTTATCCCTTTACTGAAGGATTTAATTATGTAAAAGCAAATGATATTGAAGATTTTAAGTCAAAATTAACAAATGATGTATGTGCAATTATGCTTGAAGCTATTCAAGGTGAAGGCGGCGTTATTCCATTAGATACACAATTTGTTCAAAGTGTCGTTAAAATTTGTCATGAGAAGGATATACTTGTAATATTTGATGAAGTACAATGTGGTATTGCTCGTACTGGTAAATTATTTGGATATGAAAACTTCAACATAAAACCTGATATTGTAACCGTTGCAAAGGGTCTTGGTGCTGGTCTTCCTATTGGTGGATTTTTATGTAATGACAAATTGAAAGACGTTATGAAACCAGGTGATCATGGTTCAACATTTGGTGCAAATCCTGTTGTATGTGCTGGTGCAGAAGTTGTTTTAGATGAATTATGCAACCAAGATTCTTACAAAGAAATTACTGAAAAAGGTCAATATGTGAAATCATTAATAGAACATTCAAATAATCCCCAAATTGAAGCTGTTCGAGGAATGGGTCTAATGATTGGTATTAAAGTAAAATGTAAACCAGCTGATGTTCAAACTGCTGCAGCAAAAAAAGGATTATTGGTTTTAACTGCCGGATCTGATTCCGTAAGACTTTTACCACCTCTAATTATTACTAAAGAAGAATTAAAAGATGGTATTGACATATTATTAGATGTTTTATCTAATATTTAATAGTATTTTGGTCTATTTTTTTCAAAGATTATATATAATCTTATGCTGTTATTAATTTTTAGGAGGATGATTTTATGTGTACTGATTATGAACTTCAGATTAAACATCTAACAAAAGAAATCGAAAAATTAAACAAACAAATCACTAAACTTACTGATGAAAAATCAGCTTTATACGAAGAATATCTTAACTATATGGAATATTCTGAACTAACTATTCTTGACCTTGCTGTTGAATTAAAAAAACTTAAAGGTATTGATAATACAATGTCTCCAGAAGAATTTAAACAGCTTTTCAATGAATGCAAATTAAGTGAATCTGACTACTATTCTTCCTAATATACCTTAATTAATCTATTTATATAGTTTGTGACATCTTTGAAAAATTACCACGCAGTCCATAATATCTTATCAGGCATTTGTGTATATTTGTATTATAATTTATCATATTGCTGGTAATTTTAATATAAATATTTAATCAATTGCCTTTTATACACTTTTTAATATTGTCTGTAATCCAGACTACTTTTTGGGGGATTAAAAATGAAAAAAGATTTATTAAAAATTGATAGTCTAACAAAAGAACAAATATTAGATATATTAAACTTAGCTGATCAATTAAAATATGAGTTAAAACATGGTATAGCACATCCACATCTTCAAGGAAAAACTTTAGGAATGATATTTGAAAAAGCCTCAACTCGTACAAGAGTTTCATTTGAAACAGGAATGTATCAGCTTGGAGGAAATGCTCTCTTTCTAAGTTATAAAGATTTACAAGCCGAAAGAGGTGAAATTGTAGAAGATACTGCAAGAACCCTTTCAAGATATGTTCAAGGAATTTTAATAAGAACTTTTTCTCAAACAGAGTTAGAGACTTTTGCAAAATATGCTACTGTTCCTGTAATTAACGGCTTAACAAATGAAGAACATCCTTGTCAGGTTCTTGCTGA
>CAZPRO010000157.1:0-5761 GCA_964588775.1 uncultured Clostridium sp. | reverse complement strand
AATGCTGCCATGGCTAGTATTCTTTTAATATTCTTCACAATGCAACTTTCCTTTCCTAAATTATTGTTATTTATTTTAAATATTTTTTCTTCTTTTTCAATACTTTTGTACATAAAATGCAGTTTTTCTGCTTCCAATGTTGATTTTTTCTATTATTTTAATCCTTCTACCTGATAAATCTGCACTTCATCTTCTTTACCTTTTACTTTAATACCTCCCAAAGGTGTTACATTAACCTGGTCTTTAACCAGTTCATAAGTGGATTCACTAATTAAAATCTGTCCTCCCTTTGCATTACTTTCAAGTCTTGCAGAAGTATTTACTGTATCCCCTATGGCTGTATAGTCCATTCTAAATTTGCATCCTATATTTCCTACAACAGCATATCCTGTGTTTATTCCTATACCAAACTTTACAGTTCTTCCAAATCGCTGTTCCAGTTTTTTCTCTAAAACCAAAGAACCTTCCTTCATGGCAAGAGCTGTTTTTACTGCTCTTAAAGCATGATCTTCCAATTCAAGAGGAGCATTAAATATTGCCATGGTTGCATCTCCAATAAATTTGTCCAAAGTTCCTTCATTATTTACTATGGATGTGGCACATAAATTTAAGTATTCATTTAATATTTCAACAACTTCTTCAGGAGTAGCCTTTTCTGACATGGGAGTAAATCCTCTTATATCAACAAATAAGACAGTTATAAATTTTTTACTGCCTCCCAGCTGAAGTCCTTCTTCTCCTTCATCTAAAATCTTATCAACAACCTGTGGTGCTACATATCTTCCAAAAATATTAGTTACCCTTTTCCTTTCGCTGTATTCAGTTAAATATTTATAACCAAGCAATGCAAGATAAATGAGTACTGTTACAAAAATTCCATAAACCAGTGAAATTCTTATTCCTTTTGAGTATAACCCCTGTGCTGCAATAAGGTATATTACATCTAATGCTAATATACCTGCTGCACCCTTTGTAGGTTTAAATCGGCCTGATATTATGCAGGCAATAGCAGCTAATATTATAATAAAAACAAAATCCAGTCCTCTATTGGTTTTTATGCTTACATTATTTATTAGGTTTTGTACAATTGTAGCCCATATATTAACTCCATAAGTAGCCTGATTTTTGTCTAAAGGTGTAAAGTAAGAATCCTGCATTCCTTCATCATAAGGACCTATTAAAACAATCATATCCTTAAAATAATCTTCTGGAAATTCTTCAGCAAGTAAATCTGAAAAAGACATATAAGCAAAATCGTCTCTTGAGCATGGATAATCAAAATATACCTTTCCTGATTTATCTTCATGACTTATAAAATGTTCAGTGTTGTTTGGCAGACCTAATTCACTTACATATTTGTCATATATCTCTATGGCAAAGCTCCTGAATTCTCCCTGGTCTGTAGGCAGCTTATTTATTGTCTGTCTTATGATTTTATTTTCTGGATATGTATTTATATGAGCATCTATGCTCACCTCCCTCAATTCTGCAAAAGGAGTTATTAAATCTTCACCAAAATAACTTCCATCCTGATTTTCATATAAAGTAGCATAAGAAGGCACTACCACATTTCCTGCATCCTTAACAGCTTTCACAAGAGCTGCATCTGAATTTTCATCACTATAATCAGAAATTATCATATCCAATCCAATTACAGCAGCACCTCCATCTGCCAGCTTTTTAATTCCTTGTGCTGTAATGCTTCTGTCCCACGGCCATCTTCCAAGATTCTGAGTGCTTGTTTCATCTATACCCACTATAAGTATTTTATCTGAAACATGTCTATTTGTATTAAATATAGAAATTTTAGACATAAATACAGTATCTTGAATTTCATTATCAATAGAACTTAATATATTGGCACAAAACATAAGAATAACCAATATGGCTGCCCCTGCACTAATCCATAGGTGCTTTGCATTAATTTCTTCTTTAAATTTTCTCATTTTTACCTTTTCTCCTTGTTATATCTATTCCGCATTAAAGACAATAATTTTAAAAAATTCTTCTATATTACAATTGTACATACTGCTGTAGAAATAAGAAATGTATAAAAACAGACTATTTGAAATATAATAAAAAAAAGTAATTTTCCCAAAAGAAGACTATTTTTAAACTTGATATTTTTCATATGAATTATTATATATATAATACCCAAAATAATATTTACAACATACCAGTATGGATAAAATAACATTAAGCTTACTGCAAACAACAAATTAAAAATCATATCCAGTTCTCTTTCCTTAGGTAAAAAGAAACTGTGTTCTTTAAAGTTTAAAAATCCAAAACTAAAATAGAACTGCTTTATTATTACAGTGCTTACATAAGTAATAACTATAAAGAATATTGCTGCTTCATAATAGTATATTACCCTATTTGTTATTAAGGTGCTGTGCAGATTAAACAATCTGCACAGCACATATGATGATATAAAATGAAGTGCCTGGTCTATAAAAAAATAGAAAAATTGAACTTTAAGATTTTTTATTTTAAGCTTTATACAGTCTATTGCAAAATGAACCATTGTTAAAAGTATAATAAGTGGTATTGATTTTACTCCAAAAGGCAGTAAAATCAAATTTGACATGAGTATTACTGTACAATGTATACTTACTCCAATTTTATCCTTTGCTTTTAAGGCTGCTATTTTATTTGTCTGCAGCAAAAAATCACCCATAAAATGTGCCAGTAAAATGCTGACCATTAATGCACTATTCATCATTATTCAAATCCCCCATTTATGTCTTTATAAATGCTGCGTCACAATGATTTAACTTCCATTAATTCATGTTTCTTTTTAACTCTCTAACGTCTGCCATAATATTTCTTGCCATGTCTCCTATTTGTTTGTTTCCACCTTTAAATTGTGCTGCATCAAATAAAAGTTTTAATGCCTCATCATAATTTCCCTTTCTTTTATTCAATTCTCCAAGTATTACATAAAGTTTCTGCTCCTCTTCTTCTGGTATGGCATTTACTGATGATTGAAAAACATCAGTATAATATTTAAAAGCCTGATCATAGGCATATTCATACATTTCCTCATGGTTAACATCTTTATACAACCATGATAAAACAAGCCAGCTTCTAGCCATTTTAAAACTTCTCATCTTTGGACTTACAGCACACATCATGGCAATATAATACTGCATAAATATTGTATTTATGTTCAGCTTATGAAATTTTAAAGTTCCTCTTAATGTTTTTACTTTTTCAAGTACTTTTTTTGCATCCTCTACATAAATCTTTGAAAGCTTATTAAAATCACTGCTATATTCGGAATAAAGACATTGTGGACATGTTGTTATGTTATACCATTCAGGCTTATATGGCTTACATATTTTTCTCATATCATCTTCAATTTTAATAATTCTTGCTGACCTAAACTTAGGCTGGGTCTGTTCAAATTCATGACCACATACAGGACACTTCATTTTTCTTTTTAACATTAAATCCTGAAAATTTTCTTCTATTTCATAATCATATGTTTTATGCTGTTTAGGTATAAAATCCATATTATTTATTATAATGGCACTTTTTTTATCTTCTTCCGTATCTATTAATTCTTCATCAAGCTTACGAATTAAAAGGCTTATATATTTTGAAAGTTCAACAATATTATTTTTATCAAAATTACTTAAAGCCTGAAAAATATCCTTATTATATACAGGTATAAGCTTATAATATTCATCTCTTTCATAGTTTTTAAGAATATGCTTTTTATTTTCTGGAAGCTTTTCTATGGTACTTTTAGCACGTTCACATAAGGTTCTTAAAATTCTATAAGAAAGCTCCATATCTTCTACAATAAGCTTATCAAAATTCTCCTTGTTTATTTCTAAAACTAAAGTCCCATCTTCTAAAGCAATAATACTTGCTGACCTTGGCATATTGTCTATTAAAGCCATTTCTCCAAAGAAACTTCCTGTTTTTAATTCATTAACAATAAAGGGCTCATCCATGAAAGAATTTATATATACTCCCACTTTTCCCTTTACCAGAATATACATATTGGCTCCAAGATCTCCTTCTAAAAATACAAAATCATTGGCATTAAAGCTTTTTAATTCTCCAAGTTTCTTTAATAAACTTAAATCCATTGTTTTCCCCCCCCTGGTTAATAAATACTAACAGCATATTTAAATATATTTTACCAATTGTAAGTTTATTTGTCTATTTAATGAATTTGTTAGTGGTTATATAATCCACCCCTGTTCTTTTTAATTTATTAAATTTTTCTTCATTATCAATGGTCCATATATTAACCTTTACATTTCTATTATGAGCATAGCTTAACAGTTGAGGATTAAAAGCAGCAGCTTCAACATCAATATCAAATTTATATTTTGCAGCCTCATTTATATTTTCTATGGTCATTTCACACAGCCACATTATTTTTACTTCAGGATTTTTTTCTCTAACATAACACAAAAAATTTTTATCACTGCTTATTAAAACTGCCCTATTATAAATCTGTTCCTCTTTTAAAATTTCTATAAATTTTTTTATGCTGCTCTTTTTTATGGATTTAACTTCAATTACAGGAACCTTATGATTATTTCTGCATATTTTAATATACTCTCTAAGACTGGGTATTTTAAGGCTTTTGTATTTATTTATACCTGACCCCTTATCTATATTTAATTTTTTAACCTGTTCCCATGTCATGGTGCTTATTGAACCTGTTCCATCAGTCATTCTATCTACTTCACCATCATGAATAACAGCAAACTCACCATCTAAGGTTTCATGAATATCACATTCCACACCATAAATGCCTGCTGCTGTGCATGCCATAAAGGCAGGAATTGTATTTTCAGGCTCATAGGCACTTAATCCTCTATGACAGATTATTTTACTGCTCTCTTCTTCACACAATGCATAGGGACAAAAGGCACTTAAAGCAATAAAACAGCTTAAAATTATTTTCAGCATATTTTCCTTTCTCAAATCTCATCTTCTCCTCTCTCCTTCTCTTTTCTAAGTCTTATTTCTATTTTTCTTATATCTTTTATCTTCTTCTTTATTCTTATACGTTACTTAAGATATTTTTGACTCTTTGTAACAGGTTACTGTAACGTTACATTATTATTTAAAAAATTATTCCAAAAGACATTCTTTTTTCTTTTGGCGGTGCTTTTGAACTCTTTTTCTTGTCTGCTCACGTATTCTTGCCATACCTTCAACATTTTGATGCTTTTCCCAGTTTGTAAGCTGAAATATTCCCTTTTTATCAAATTTAATCATTTTCAAATCCAAAAAAATTTTTAATGCCTTTTGTATATCATGTTCTGTCCTGTTTAAAGCCACAGAAAGCATGGGCAGAGTATAGGGTATATCTTTACCAAGGCATATTTTGCCTCCCATATTGCATTTGCCTGCCTGCACTATTAGTTTTACCCAAATGTTAAAAATAACATCCTTTTCTTCAAAAGTATCAAAATATTTTACTTTTTCATCATCAAATATATTTAAAGAAAGCTTTACCCATTTTAAATCAGCCATTTCTATCACCCTTACTCCTTTTTGACCTTATACTTTTAAATTTCTAATACACCTTAATAAAAAATATCTTCCACTGTAACTTGTAATGCTTTTGCAATAAGGATTCTGTTAAAACGTGTTGGATATCTTTTTCCCTTTTCCCATGCACAATAATTTGCATTATAGGTTTTACATTTTTCTGCCATGTCCTTTTTCTTCATATATATGTTCTAATAAAGTTTCTACATTTTAACACATAGCCTGTCTATTGTTT
>CAZPRO010000156.1:0-5782 GCA_964588775.1 uncultured Clostridium sp. | reverse complement strand
TTTGTGTAAAACTATGATAACTATAATGAATTTTCTTTATTAAAATATATATATAAAAAGTATGTTAATAGAGTATCTATAGATTTTAATAAAAGTATATATCATAATGATTTTGATATTAGTAAAGATATACTACAGTCATTTCAAAAAATTAATGGAATTATTGAGGAAGAGAGTAAACATAATTTGTTATCTTATTTTAAAAATACACAAAAAAGTAAAAATATACTAAATATAAAATTAAAATAGTTAGAGAGATTTATCTTTCTAACTATTTTTGCTTAAAGTTAATCTTAAGAAAGTTGAACTTTTATTGACAATACCAATTTCCTTAATAACATAAGAAGGTTCCCCAATCCCACAAGCAGACCCCGAAGAAATAGCACAAACCCCTTTATCAGCCATATCTTTAATAAACATATCATTAACAATACCAGGAATAAGCATACCAATAACACCAGGAATATGATTATTTGGATCGCCTAAAAATTCAACACCAGGATATTTTTGAGTAAGTATTTTCTTTGCTTCAGCTTCCATTTCAGCAATCTTCTTCATATATTCATCCATATCTCTTTTAGCAATTTCGCATGCTTTACCAAAACCAACAATATTATGAACTGCTGAAGTTCCAGCTCTATATCCATCTTCCTGAAGTCCTCCATGAATTAAAGAAGTCATTTTATAATTACTTAATCCATTTTGTCTTACAAAAGCAGCACCTAAACCTTTAGGTCCATAAATTTTATGAGCAGACATTGAGAGAAAATCAACAGGAATTTTCTTAACATCAATATGAATTTTACCTAGAACTTGAGTAGCATCTGAATGAAATAGCATATTTTTATCTTTGGCTATTTTACATAATCCTTCAATATCATTTAAAGAGCCGATTTCATTATTTCCCCACATAAAAGAAGCGAGTATAGTATTGTCTTTAATAGATTTTTCAAATTCTTCTTTTTCAACCTGAGCATATTTATTTACAGGAAGGAAAGATACCTCATATCCACGATCAATTTTCTTAGTAGTAGATTTTTTCTTTAAAAACTGGCTTGCAACTGATTTTTCAGATTTATTCCAGAATACATCACCATTTAAGAATTTACATGTTTGAAGAACAGATTTATGTTCAACAGTAGAAGTGATTATATGATTTCCACTTTCTTCATAATATTTTTTATAATCAGCAACACCTTTAATAATAAAGTTATTGCTTTCAGATGAACCACCAGTAAATATAATTTCTCTAGGTTCTGCATTTATTAAAGCTGCAACCTGTTCACGAGCTTTTTCTACAGCATTATGAGCATTAACTGCCAGGCTGTAATATCTGCTTGAAGGATTGCCATATTCCTCTTTTAAATATGGCAACATTGCATCAAGCACTTCAGGATCAACAGGAGTTGTAGCACTATTATCTAAATAAATCATATATTTTTATCTCCTTTATTTAACAGACAATCCAAAAATCTTTCTAAATTTCCATTTGAATATCTGTATTTTTTTAGTAGAAGCTCAGCACCTCTGTCTATATGAAGCTTCATATAATGTGGATAATATTCATCGTCATTTATATTACGTTGTAAATTAATTTCAATAAGTGCTTTAAATATTGGATCATATTCGCCAGTGACAGTAGCTCTTTGAAGTTCAAGTCCGTTTACATCTTCATTTAAATAATTATCAATGCTTTCTTCTTCGCTCAATGATAATGATACTGCAATTTTACTTAATGCAAAGGGCTTAAGATTTAAACTTCTTCCTACTTCTTCAAATATTTTTTTTGTTTTCTTTGATGTTTTTAATCTGAATCCCATTTTTTACACCTCAAAATATCCATTTTTAACTTCAGTTTTACGTTTTTCAGTATTATATAGTAAAAGATATTCATCACATACATAAGGTTTTATTACATCATACAAAATGCTGTCTATTTCCTTATTAGTTGAAAGTATTATTACCTGTCTGCTTATATTTGGAAGGTAAGCAGTAGTTAATGCATTTCTGTGAGTTTCGTCAATACGTGCATATGGTGTATCAATTATAAATGGAATTTCAACACCTGAACTTTTTATGATTGCCCAGATTAAGCACAGTATATAAATTTGCTTTTCACCATTGGAAAAGTCATGTATATTAATTTTTGTACTTAAATTAAAATAACCCATTACATCATTTTGTAATTCTAGTTTAAGTTGATTATTATCATTTACTTTATAATGTTTCTTTAAATCTTTTAAAAACTTACTACCATATTTTTTTGATAGTTCTTCAAAACCAAGATTATTTATAACATTGAGTACATCAGTACTAGAGTAGCCTTTATTAATGTATAGGGTAGTATTAAAGTTATCATCAATTTCAATACTGTTTACATAATTGTCTTTTCTTATTATAGTAGTAAATATCTTTATAAATTCATCTTCGATTAATTTGATTTTGTCTTTGGTTAAGTTATTTAATAATTCTTCAAGATAAGATATAAGATCTAAAGAAATATCTGAAACATTTTTGTTTTGAAGTAGAGCAGTGTATTCATTTCTTGCTCTTGTTAAATGGTATTCCTTATTTTGCAGTTCTGCATTTTTATTTTCAAGTTGTGTCTTTTTAACAGCAAGATTGCTTTGAGCAGTATTTAAATCTTCATTTATTGAATGCATTTGTTCTAAGTAATTATTTAATAATTCATCAGAAATAGAAGAATTTAATTTATCTCGTAATTTTTTAATTTTTTTATTATTTTCTGAAATTAAATCAAACTTAGTAAAAACGCTATTTTTTAATTTATTTTGTTTTGTAAGGATTTTATCAATAGTATTATTAATTAACTTTTTATGTTCAGTTGATAACTCTAAGATGTAGCTTGTTTCTGCAATTGTTTTAGTATCAAACATATTTTTTAGAAGATTAACAGCAATTTCAGAGCAAGCCATGTCATCTAAATTTTCATTAATATGATGAGTTAATGATTCTCTTATTATGTCAGCTGAAAGCTTTTCTCTCACTGAATTATAAGAAGTTAAAGCTTCTTCTTTTTCAATTTGTTCTTTAGTTTCTTCTAATAAATCACTTACAAGAAGAAATGGGAGAGTATCATTACAGAAATCTTTAATGTCTATACCTATATTAGTTCTTTCAACTTCAAGTTTTGTAATTTTAGAATTTAAAGCTGCTTTTTCACCTTGCAGAAGACCGCCGCTGTTTCTAAAGTTATCTTCAGTAGTTTTTCTTTTTATATTTAAATCTTCAATATATTCAGAATCTAAAGAAATAGCTTTTTCTAATTCTGCAATTTCTGATTTTATATTTTTAACAGAAGAAGATAATTCTTCAAATAAAGTTTGTGCTTCATCTATTTTTTTATTAGATTTTAATTGAGCTCTTTGGTGGCTTAATAATTGCTTTTTTAATACTTCAAAAGTATCATAATTAAATAATTCAAGGATTGATTCTCTAAGGTTATTATTTGCACTTTTACCTGTAAAAAAATCACTTAATTCTTCACCATCAAAGAAGAAGAAATCAAATAATGATGGAGGAAGAACAGATTTTAAATACTTATTAAAATATAATTTGTCTTCCTCATTTAAAACTTCATTATTTAAAAATACAGTAAAATCTTCATGTAGTTTTTGTTTTGAATAAATCCATGTACGTTTTAAATAATATTCTTTAATTTGAGTACCATCTTTAAAAGAAATACTTATGCCGATATAGCTTTCAATACCATCATTGGTAAAAGCATTATCATTAATATTACTTTTTACTTTAGCAAGATAATTATGATTTATGCCAAGATATCCATAAGTAATAGGGCCGTATATACACAATTTAATTGCTTCAAATAATGTAGATTTACCCGCTCCATTTTCGCCGCCAATTAAAACAATATTTTTATCATCATGAGGTGCAAAGGAGAAGGTAGTTTCATCTTCGTATGATCTAAAGTTTTTTAATGTTATGCTGTTAATTATCATTTTCTATCTCCTCAACTATTGCTTTGTGTAAGTGCTTTTGATTAAGAATTCTATTTATAGACTTATCCAAAACAGTTTTATTTGTATAATGTTTGTATTTGTTGGTTTCAATTAGTAATCTGTATATTAAATCCTGACCTAAGTTGTGCTTTTCACATAAAGAATCAATTTCATTTCTTGTATCAATATCAAATATAGGCTTTTTATAATCATCCCATGGAAGTTTTTTGCCCATAACTTCATGATAAATATCAACTAAAGTTCTTCTTGTTAAATCTTCTTCTTCATCCCATATTTTATCTATATTTTCAAGTTCCTGAACAGTTATAAGTTCAATTCCTTCATATTCTTCATCAATCATTTTCTGTAATTGAAGAAGCTTTCTTAAAATTAGTTTTCTTGCAGTAAAATTGAAAGGTCCGTAACCAAGAACATTTATATATTCACCTTTATGGTCTTTTTGGATTTTTGATTTATCTATGGCAATGTCATTAGAATTATTTACACTTAATAAAGGAAGTAATTCTAAATAAACTTTATCTTTATCATCAGAAACATTAGTAATGCCTTTATCTATTTCTGACTGGCAGTTTTTCAAATCAATAAAACCTTCACCATTATCATTTGCAAAGATATAATCTGGATTAATTACATAGTTATCTAATAAAGGCATTTTACTTAGATATAATTTTTTATAATAATGATTTCCGTCTCTTCTATACTGCATTCTGTATTCATGTTTGTTACGTATGCTTATGATCCATTCTCTAAAGTCAAGTAGTGGTTGAAGCCATGTTTCACCGCTTTGTATAAATCCTGTTAAAGATTTATCTTTTGCAACAACAGTGCATACCCAGCATCCAAATCTTGAATTACCACATGATGGAGTATCTTTATCCATAGTGTTTGTAAATGGGCACTCACCACCATCACCACCAGTATATAATTTAAATAAATCATTATTGCTTGCACCCCATGGAGTAGTTCCATTATCTGAAAGAAGTATTCCCCAGACATCTTCAGTAGTTAGTTCAACAATAGGATTATAAACATAAGTATTTTCAAGAGTGACATGAGGTGTTAAAAGATAACCTTCAATTTCTCTCTTTTTAATTCTGATACCTCTGGCAATACTTTCTGATTTTCTTACACCAAGAAGAACAACAACTTCACCATTTTCTTTAACTTTTTGTTCAATAAAAGAATTAGATGGCTTGATTTTTAAACGTTCAGTACACCATCTGAATCTTATTGATGTTGGAGTAGGAAGTCCTTTTCCAATAATGTTAGTCCAATAAGTATTGTCATAATCAGGGTGAACCATATGTGTATAAAGTGGTATATCAGCTTTTCTTGCACCTTCGTCTATCAATTGTGAATTATGTTTTAAATATCCAAGAACAATAGGGTTTTCAATAAGTGTATCTGAAGAAACGATATAAACAGCCTTATGTCTTTCTTCTTTTGGAAGGCTTTGAAGCATAGAAAATACAAGCTGAACAACTGTAGTACTGTCTTTACCTCCACTGTAACCTATAACCCATGGTCTGTTATCATTTTTATATACCATTTTCATTTCTTCAATAATATCATTAACTTTTTGCTTTAATTCAGTATTCATTATTTAACCTTCCTTTTACAGTCATTTTCCAATTTTTGCTCATCATTTGAAAGAGGAAGGCCAAGCTTCATCTTTATTAAATTATTAGTAAGTCTTACATATGAAGCACTTTTTACAATTCTGCCAGTAGGACCTATAACTCTGTTTTGCCAGTCATCTAAATTGGTTCTATGCCAGTCAA
>CAZPRO010000155.1:2248-5820 GCA_964588775.1 uncultured Clostridium sp. | reverse complement strand
GAATGGACAATTTTTTCCAAAGATGGTGTTTATGTAGATTTAAATGAATAAATAAAATTGAAGTATAAGAAACAGAGACTGGAGTTATGTTAAATTACAAATCTAAATTTCAGTCTCTATTTTAAGAATTAAGAAATGAGGCAGGAAAAATGTATGGAGTAATAGATATTGGTTCTAACACAATAAGACTTTTAATATATGAAATTGATAAAGACAGCAATATAAAACAGATACTTAATAAAAAGAAGGTTGCAGGTCTTGCAAGGTATATAGATACAAATAAAGTGATGTCAAAAAAAGGAATAGAAAAAACTATAGATGCATTGAAGGATTTTAAAATTACACTAAAAAGAAATCATATTGAAAAGGTTTTTGTATTTGCAACAGCATCAATAAGAAATATAAAGAATACTAAAGAAGTTATAGAAAAAATTTATAATGAAACAGAAATAAAAGTTGAAGTTTTAAGTGGAGAACAGGAAGCTTATTATGATTTTATCGGTTCAAAGCATGTGCTGGATATAGCACAAGGATTAATTGTGGATATTGGGGGAGGAAGTACAGAACTAATTTTTGTAAATAATGGACAACCTGAGAAAGCAATATCAATTCCTGTGGGGTCTCTTAATATGTATTCAAAATTTGTAGAAAAATTGATTCCAACAGAGGAAGAAAGCAAAAAAATAAAGAAATGCATAATAAAACATCTTGAAAAAATAGAACTTAGCAATAATGAATATGCTATGGCTTTTGGTATTGGAGGAACCATAAGAGGAGCTTGTAAGATAAATAATGAAATTTTTGATAATCTTTCAGAAAACAGAAAAATACCAGTAAGAAATGTTAAGAAGCTTGTGAATAAATTTATTGAAGGCCCTAAAGAGGCTGTTTCAATAATTTTGGAAGTAGTACCAGACAGAATACATACTATAATTCCAGGAATGATAATTTTAAAGACAATAATGAAATATTATAATTGTGAAATTATAACTATTAGTCCTTTTGGAATACGTGAAGGATATATTATTGAAAATGTTATTAATAAATCAAAGAATATTAATGCTCTTGAAAAAGAAGAAGCTGAAAATAAAAGTGAAATTTCTGAAAATGAGAACTATAAAAAAGAGACATTAGAAAAGAAAACTGATGATAATAACTAAAAGGAAAAGGTGTTGAATATGAATAAAGAAAAAAAATTAAAGCTGCCATTTACTCAAAATAGAGAATTATCATGGTTAAAATTTAATGAAAGGGTCCTTGAAGAAAGTAATGCACCAGAGGTTCCTGTGCTTGAACAGCTTCAGTTTAGTTCAATTTTTATAAGTAATCTTGATGAGTTTTTTATGATACGTGTTGGAAGTTTATTTGATTTAGAATTAATGGATAAGCAGGCTGTGGATAATAAATCAGGAATGACTCCAAAAGAACAGCTTGAAAAAATATACGAAGAAGTAAAACCTCTATATGTAAAAAAGGATGAAATGTATTCTAGAGTGGAAGAGAAGCTGCGTTCTTATGGAATATACTCCCTTGAAATGGAGGAGTTGAATGATAATGAAAAAAAATTTATTAAACATTATTTTACTAAACAGATACAGCCTATTTTATCGCCACAAATAATAGATTCAAGACATCCATTTCCTCATTTGTCCAATAAGACAATTCATATTGTAGCAACATTAAAGAATAAATCTGATATATTATTTGGAATTGTACCTGTACCATCTATTCTTAAAGATATAATTTTTATTCCAGGAAATGATATAAGGTATATTTCAGTAGAAAAAATTATAATGGAGTATGCAGAAAATATATTTGATATGTATACTTTAATTGAAAAGAATTGTATATGTGTTACAAGAAATGCTGATATAAGTGCGGAGGATGAAGCATTTGATATAGATGAAGATTTTAGGTATATGATGAAAAAAATCCTATCTAAAAGGGAAAAGATGGCAGTTGTAAGATTAGAAGCAGCAAAGCCTATGAGTAAAAAAATGGAAGAGTTCTTTTTGAAAAAATTCAAAATTGAGAAGAAACAGATTTTTTATACTAACTCCCCTATGAAAATACAATATATATCACAAATAAAAAACAGGCTTTCTCTTTTGCAGAAAATGAATTTAACTTATCCACAATTTGAACCAGTAAAAAATAATATAATACTTTCAAATAAAATAATGGACACAATTAAAGAAAAAGACTTATTACTATCATATCCTTTTGAAAGCATGAAACCCTTTTTAAATATGGTAAAAGAAGCTGCTAATGATCCAATGGTAATATCAATAAAAATATGTATATATAGATTGTCTAAAAAATCAAGGCTGGTTGAATATTTATGTCAGGCTGCAGAAAATGGAAAGGATGTGACCGTGCTTATTGAACTTCGTGCCAGATTTGATGAACAGAATAATATTGACTGGTCTGAAAGGCTTGAAGAAAGCGGATGCAAAATAATATATGGATTTGAAGAATTTAAGGTTCATTCTAAAATCTGTCTTGTTACTAAAAAGGAAAATGATAAAATATCATATTATACTCATATAAGTACAGGAAATTTTAATGAAAAAACAGCAGAGTTGTATACTGATTTATCGTTACTTACATGTAATGATAAAATAGGAATGGATGCAGTTAATTTCTTTAAAAACATGGCAGTAGCAAATTTAAATGGATCATATGATTACCTGCTTGTGTCTCCATATGAATTAAAAAACAAGATTTTATATTTAATCAATAGTGAAAGTGAAAAAAAGGAACATGGAAGAATAGTAATAAAAATGAATTCTATAACTGACTTAGACATTATAAAAGCACTTTCAAAAGCATCATGTGCAGGGGTAAAAATAGATCTTATAATAAGAGGTATATGCTGTTTGGTGCCAGGAATTAAAGGATATACTGAAAATATAAAAGTTACAAGTATTGTTGGAAGGTTTTTGGAACATTCAAGAATATACAGCTTTGGTGAAGGAGAAGAACAAAAGATATATATTTCATCAGCAGATTTTATGACAAGAAACACTGAAAAACGTGTTGAAATAGCATGTCCTATAGTATATGAACCACTAAAGGAACAAATTAATTATATGATAGATGTTATATTACGGGATAATGTAAAAGCACGTCAGCTTAAAAGTGATAAAATATATTATAAGAAAGAAAGCAGTAGAGATAATATAAATAGTCAGGAACTGTTTATGAAAGAAGCATATAAAATCAATAAATTAGAATATGTTTCTTTTAGTAAAGACAATAATGAAAAAAATATTTATTTAGAGAAATCTGTTTAACTAATAATTGCAGTGGAAGTAAAAATTATAACTGTTATATGATTTCAGATTTTAAGATTTATTTACTATAGATGGTTTTATTTCTGATTTTTTTAACTACTGATAACATTGATTCTAGACCAGTTATTTTTAAATTAACAGAAAATAAACCATCAATGGTTAAAAAATATAAAGCTTTATTTAAAGATATTTTGTGCTTGTTTAAAATTATAATATTTGTAATCTTAAACAAGTACAATAGATAAGAAATGTACTAATTATATTTAATTTATTGTA
>CAZPRO010000155.1:0-2148 GCA_964588775.1 uncultured Clostridium sp. | reverse complement strand
TATATTTGGTGAAAGATGTAATTTTTTGTGTGGTTTAGATTATAAACCACATATATTAAAGAAAGGACAAAGTTTATGAAAAATAAAGTAAAAAGTTTAAAAAGAACAACTATGCTTAAATTAAGCAGTATGATTATTGCTTTATTAGCAGTTATTAGTATGTTCACATTTATATTTCTTCGAAGGACATTTGAAATCCAAATTAAAGAGGATATGTTGGTTCTTACTAATCAGATGAGTACTCTTATTGATTTAGAGATGGATGCTAATGAGTCTGTTGTGTCAGAACTAGCTAATAATGTAATTTTAACCAGTGATGCATATACACAAGAACAACGTGTGGCATTCTATGATAATAAAGCTGAGTCACTTGGATTTGAAGTTTTCTTTTATACAGATGCCAATGGTTTGTGCACTAATCTTACTCCTGAGGCAGATCAATTTGATGTGTCTGATACAGATTATTTTAAAGAATCCATAAGTGGAAACAATTATACTAGTAAAATGATAACAGATTTACTTACAGGAAAACAAATCTTTATAATATCTGCTCCTTATTATGTTAATGGTGAAATTGCAGGAATATTTGCTGGAATTAAAAATGCAGCATTTTTAAACGAAACTTGCAAACAATTCAATTGGAGAACCACAAGTACAATTGGAATTTATGATTCTGCCAATACTGGTATAGTTGGACATACTGATCAAAGTATTGTTGATAGTAAATTCAATATTTTAGAAGCAGCTAACTCTGATTCAAAATATAAGGAACTTGGAGAATTTTTTGAGAACCAAATAAAGAATGGAACTAGTGGAACAGGTCAGTATGATCTTGATGGTACAGAAAAAATATCATGCTTCTTTAACATAGAAGAAAGAGGTCTTTTTGTAGTGTCTACCATTGATAAAAATGTTGTATTTCAGCCATTAAGTGATTTACTTAAATTATTAGCAGTTATTTTTGTAGTAGCTTTGAGTATAATATTGCCAGTAATTTATTTTACTTTTGTTAAGAAAATTATTGGGGCGTTTTCGCATATTAGAAATGATATAAATAATCTTGCTGAATACAATTTGGCTTATAAAACATCTAAGGATTATTCTAAAAATAAGGATGAAATTGGTGAAATCTATTCTGCTATAGAAACTTTACGTTCTAACCTTATTGTCATAGTAAATGCAATTATCAATGATGCATTGGAAACAACAAAAACAGCTAAAATGCTTTCTTTAACTTCACATAATACATCTAAAACTTCAGAAGATGTAACGCAAGCTGTTTCAAATATTGCTAATGGTGCTGCATCTCAGGCAAAAGATACTCAAGATGCAGTTAATAGCATCCAAAGGACTCAGGAACTTCTTAGCAATACTATGATTAATTTAAACAATTTAATTGACACAGTTTCAATGATTGATAAAAAGAAAAATGAGGGTACTGAATTATTAGAAACTTTAGCATCTTCCTCAAATAAAACCAGTGAAGCTTTTGTGCAGATTAATGACACAGTAGAGGAAACAAATAAAAGTACAGAAAAAATTTCAGCAGTAAGTGAAATGATTCAATCAATAGCTGAGCAGACTAATCTGCTTGCATTAAATGCATCAATAGAAGCAGCCCGTGCTGGGGATTTGGGCAAAGGTTTTGTAGTAGTTGCTAATGAAGTTAAAAAGCTGGCTGAACAGTCTACTAAATTTTCTATTGAAATAAATGATATTATTAAGGATATCAAGGCTAAATCTAGTGCAACAGTTGAAACAACTAAAATGACAAGTGATTTTATTGCTGAACAGTCAGAATATATACTCAAAACAAAAAGTAAATTTGAAGAAATATCAAGTGCTCTTAATATGGAACAGAACCTCATTAAAGGAATAAATAGCAGGTCGTCAGAAATTCAGGAAAATAACAAGAGTGTTGTTGAAATTATACAAAATCTTGCATCAATTGCTGAAGATAATGCTAAAATAACTGAAAAAGTTTCAACAATTGCAGAATTGCAGAATCAATCTGTTCAGGAAATATCATCTGCCAGCAAAGAGCTTTCAATTCTTTCAACTGAGCTTAGTGAACAAGTAACAAAATTTACTATATAAATTTCTTTTTAATAACTGCAATTGGAAGCAATATAATCAGAATGGTTCCTC
>CAZPRO010000154.1:0-6004 GCA_964588775.1 uncultured Clostridium sp. | reverse complement strand
GACAGAGAATTAAACTTGCAAAACATATAACTAAAAAAGGAAATGTATATATACTGGATGAACCAACAACAGGATTACATCCATCTGATATTTCAAAACTTATGGCTTTGTTCTCTAAAATGGTTGATAAAGGAAACACAATAATTATAATAGAACATAATTTAGATGTAATTAAACAGGCAGACTGGATAATTGATATAGGTCCAAGTGGTGGTAAAAATGGAGGACAAGTAGTATTTCAAGGAACACCAGAAGATATGTGTAAGAATGGTGATACATTAACAGCTAAATATTTAAGAAATAGTGTTTGTAAAAATTAAATTGTGATTTATCAAAGAGAAAAGGAACTGTACTCTAATTATTTAGTGCGACAGTTCTATTTTTGCTTAATAATTATCACATAAGAAAAAGTTTATATTTGTTTTGTATAATAAATTATTGACAATAAAGAAAAATAAGATTAAAATTAGTTAGAAATCTAACTAAAATAAGGGGTAAAATATATGAGTGATAGAAGACATATTGGAAAAGAAATGGATATTATCAGCAATAAAATCAGAAGGAAAATGGATAATGAAATTTCACAATATGGTATTACAAATGTTCAAGGTAAAATAATGGGATTTTTATATTTTGAATCAAGGAAGCGGGATATATTTCAAAAAGATATAGAACATGATTTAAAAATAAGAAGCTCATCAGTTACAAGTGTGCTAAAATTAATGGAGAAGAATGGGTATATAAAAAGAATTAGTGTAAATTATGATGCAAGATTAAAAAAAATAATTCTTACAGAAAAAGGAGATGCAATACGTAAAAATGTATATAGGACAATAGTATCAGTTGAAGAGAAAGTTCAAAATTGCCTTACCCATGAAGAATTACAATTTTTATTGGCAATACTTAACAAGTTGAACAGGAATCTTTCTGACTAAAATTTAGTTAGAAGTCTAAATAAAAATGCTTTGATTTATATTATTGATTATAGTTAGAAATACTAATTAAAAAGGAGGAATTATATGATTAAGAAATTATTAAGTTATGTTCAGGAATATAAAAAGGCATCTATTCTTACGCCTATATATATTATTCTTGAGGCAATAATGGAAACAATAATTCCGTTATTGATGGCAGCAATTATAGATAATGGAATAGGAAGAAGAGACATGAAGTATGTAACAATAGTTGGGGGAGTAATGTTTGTTACATCAATGTTATCTCTTACTTTTGGTGCTTTGGCAGGAAAATATGCATCAAATGCTTCAGCAGGGTTTGCCAAAAATTTAAGAAAAGGTATATTTCACAACATACAGAATTTTTCATTTTCAAATATTGATAAATATTCAACAGCAGGTCTTGTTACAAGACTTACAACAGATATAACAAATGTGCAGAATGCATATCAGATGATTATAAGAATGTTCGTAAGAGCACCTATAATGTTTGTTACAGCAATGATTATGTCATTTTATATAAATGCAGAACTTTCATTTGTTTTTCTTATAGCAGTTGCATTTTTATCAATAGCATTATATTTTATAATGACAAAAGCACATGTATATTTCAAAAAGATGTTTAGAAAATATGATGATCTTAATTCAAATGTTCAGGAGAATTTAACTGGTATTAGAGTTGTAAAGGCATATGTAAGGGAAAAATTTGAAGGTAATAAGTTTAAGAAAAATTCTCAAGAGTTATATGATTATTCAATAACTGCTGAAAAAATAATTATTTTTAATATGCCAATAATGCAGTTTGCAATGTATACATGTATTCTTCTATTATCATGGCTTGGAGCTAAGATGATTGTAAGTAATAATATGACTACTGGTGAGCTTATGAGTTTATTTACATATGCAGGTAATATACTAATGAGCTTAATGTTTATTGCAATGGTATTTGTAATGGTAACTATGGCTAAATCTTCAGCAGAAAGAATAGTTGAAGTTTTAGAAGAAAAAAGTGATTTAACTAATGGAGATAATCCGGTTTATAGCATAAAGGATGGATCTATAGAATTTGAAAATGTTAATTTCAGCTATGGTAAGAATATGGATAATCTGAATTTGGAAAATATCAACATTTCAATAAAATCTGGTGAAACTATAGGAATTTTAGGTGGAACAGGTAGTGCTAAATCAACACTGGTTCAGCTTATTCCACGTTTATATGATGTTACATCAGGATGTGTCAAAGTTGGTGGAATTGATGTAAGAGACTATGATATTGAAAGTCTTAGAGATTCAGTTTCAATGGTTCTTCAAAAAAATGTACTGTTTTCAGGAACAATAAAGGAAAACTTAAGATGGGGAAATAAAGATGCTACAGATGAAGAAATAATAGAAGCATGCAGACAGGCGGCAGCTGATGAATTTATTCAAACATTTCCTCATAAATATGACACCTATATAGAACAAGGTGGAAGTAATGTATCAGGTGGTCAAAAGCAGAGATTATGTATTGCAAGAGCACTTCTTAAAAAGCCTAAAATATTAATTTTGGATGATTCTACAAGTGCAGTAGATACTAAAACTGATGCCTTAATAAGAAAAGCATTTAAGGAACAAATTCCAGATACTACAAAGATAATAATAGCTCAGCGTATTTCATCAATTGAAGATGCAGATAAGATAATTGTTTTAAATGATGGAAAAATAGATGCAATAGGAAATCATAAAGAATTATTACAAAATAATCATATTTACAAAGAGGTATATGATTCTCAAATGAAAGGAGCTGATAATAATGAGTCAAAATAAGGAACCTAACATTAATCATGGTCCAGGAGGTCCGCGAGGTATAAAAGGAGGACCTAAAAGTAAAACCCCTGTAAAAACATTAAAAAGACTTATGTCATATGTTTTTGAACAATATAAAATACAATTTATTATTGTTGTTATATGTATTATTATTAGTTCTCTTGCCAATGTTGCAGGAACATGGTTTTTAAAAAATCTTATAGATAATTATATAGTGCCCTTTATAGGACAAAAGAATCCAAGTTTTACTTCTCTTTTAAAAGCACTTTCATATATGGCAGTTATTTATTATATTGGGGTGGTCTCAACTTATTTATTTAACAGACTTATGATTGTAGTGGCACAGGGCTCATTAAAAAAAATAAGAGATGATATGTTTACACATATGGAAAAGCTGTCAATACCATTTTTTGATACTCATCCACATGGCGAGCTTATGAGTCTTTATACAAATGATACAGATACATTGAGGCAGATGCTGAGCCAAAGTATACCCCAGTTTATATCATCAATTATAACAATAGTAAGTGTACTTGTTTCAATGAGAGTATTAAGTATTCCATTAACATGTATAACTATTTTTATGGTATTTATAATGATTCAGGTTGTAAAAAATATTGGTGGAAAAAGTGGTTTATATTTTGGAAAACAGCAAAAGGATTTAGGTATCCTTAATGGATATATTGAAGAAATCATGGAAGGACAAAAGGTAGTAAAGGTATTTAATCATGAAGAAGAAGCAAAACATAAATTTGATGAATTAAATGAAAAATTATGTGATAGTGCAGATAAGGCAAATACCTTTGCTAACATTCTTATGCCCATAATGGGGAATATAGGAAACATAAACTATGTTCTTACTGCAAGTATTGGCGCAGTCCTTGCAATTTCAGGAGTTAATGGATTTACAATAGGTGCACTAGCTTCATTTTTACAATTAACAAAAACCTTTAATCAGCCTGTAGCTCAAATTTCACAGCAATTCAATTTTATAATAATGGCACTGGCAGGAGCTGAACGTATTTTTGCCCTTCTTGATGAAAAGCCAGAAGTTGATGATGGATATGTTACCTTAGTTAATGCTGAAATTGATAGTGAGGGAAATATTACAGAAGTCCCTCAGCATACAGGAACCTGGGCATGGAAACATCCTCATGGTGATGGAAGTCTTACGTATACTAAAGTTCAAGGAAATGTTGTATTTGATGGAGTGGATTTTGGATATAATCCTGAAAAAATTGTACTTCATGATGTAAGATTATATGCAGAACCTGGGCAGAAGATAGCTTTTGTGGGAGCAACAGGAGCAGGTAAAACAACCATAACAAATCTTATAAACAGATTTTATGATATTCAGGATGGTAAAATCAGATATGATAATATTAATGTTAATAAGATAAAGAAAGATGATTTAAGAAGATCACTTGGCATAGTTCTTCAGGATACTCATCTATTTACAGGAACAGTTGAAGAAAACATTAAGTATGGTAAGCTTGATGCAACTCATGAAGAGGTTATGGCAGCAGCTAAACTTGCTAATGCAGACTTATTTATTAAGCATTTGCCAAATGGTTATGACACAATGCTTACTGGAGATGGTGCTAATCTTTCGCAAGGTCAGAGACAGCTTCTTGCAATTGCAAGAGCAGCAATTGCTGATCCACCTGTTTTAATACTTGATGAAGCAACTTCAAGTATTGACACAAGAACAGAGGCTATTGTTCAGGATGGTATGGATAAATTAATGAAGGGAAGAACAGTATTTGTTATTGCTCATAGGCTTTCTACAGTTAAAAATTCTGATGTAATAATGGTTCTTGAACAAGGAAGAATAGTGGAACGTGGAAATCATAATGATTTAATTGCACAAAGAGGTAAATATTATCAATTGTATACAGGTGCATTTGAATTAGCATAATAAAAAGGAATTGTAGTATAAAGATTAAATTATGTATAATCTTTTATTCTACAGTTCCTTTTTATTAAATTTATATAAAGATTTATTAATCTTTATGAAATAAATTTTCAATTCCTTTAGTATAACATTGAATATGACTGTATATTAATGTTTTATCACTTTCAAGTATAGATAATTCTTCAATAATATTTAATACTTCATTGGTTTTAGCAGTACTGTCACATATTGAATTGTTGATTTTTGACAAATTATTTTCCAATGACTGTATTGAATTTATACTTGTTAAAATTTTATTTGAAACAAGTTCATTGCTTTTTTGTAAAGTAGCAAATTTATCCAGGGTATTTTCTATGGATGAATTTGATGAGGCTACATTATTGTTTAAATTTATTACAGAATCTTTTAACATTAGTAATAAGTTATTTATACTTGCAAGCTGTGAATCTATTTTTAAAGAAGTATCTTTTGTAGTTTCGGCTAATTTTCTGACTTCTTCTGCAACTACAGCAAAACCTTTACCAGATTCTCCTGCTCTAGCTGCTTCAATACTTGCATTTAAAGCTAATAAATTTGTCTGTTCACTTATTTCATTTATATAAGATAAATTACTATTTACATTTTGCACATTTTCTTCAAGAATAGTAAAACTGTTTTCAAACTCGTTAATGCTTGCAGTTGTATTACTAATTGTATTTTTTAAAAGTGAAAAACTTGAATTACAGTCGTTTAAATAATTTGTATTGTTATTAATATCTATGGGAATACTATTCAGTTCATGTATTGAATCATGTATATTATTGCTGATTTCATTGGTTTCATTTTTAACTAAATTAATACTTTCAGTAACAGCTGATGACGAATTTTCTATTTTAAATATACTTTCAGTTATTTTTGAATCATCAGCAAAAAATTTTTCTATACATTCTTTTAATTTATCAAAGGAATGTTGAAATATAGGGGAATTTTCATTTCCGTTTTTCTGAGGAGTCACAACTGGTGGTGTATTAGTATTTTTATTATTTACATCTTTTTTTTTGAAAAACATTCCTAATTACCTCCTATTCATATTTCTCTAAATAAACAGTATGACATGGTTTGACTTACGGTCATTTTATTGAATTGTTCTCCATAAGAAGAAATACAAATGAATTCACCGTAATGAGAAAGAAAATTTTGAAATTTTTCCATGGTGTTTTCTGCTTCAAACTGCATTGTCCTGAAGGCACAATTTATAAATATACCACCACAATAATTAATATTTTTATCGTTTTCAATTTTTTCATTCCAAAGTGATACATAGTCTATAGCATTACATATTGATATGTAG
>CAZPRO010000153.1:0-6004 GCA_964588775.1 uncultured Clostridium sp. | reverse complement strand
CTGTTATGGAAAAACTTGGACCTAGAAAGGCTGAAATGGTTAATATGACTTCAGCTGTAAATGGATATACAAGATTAGAATTTACAATACCTGCAAGAGGTCTTATAGGATTTAGAAATGAATTTATGACTGACACAAAGGGTAATGGTATCATGAATCATGTATTTCATGAATACGCACAATATAAAGGGGATATTCCAGGAAGAAGCAGAGGATCAATTGTTTCATTTGAAGCTGGAGATTCAATTGCATATGGATTATTTAATGCTCAGGAAAGAGGACAGTTATTTATAGGTGCTGGAGTTCCTGTATATCAAGGTATGATTGTAGGAGTATGTGCAAGAGCTGAAGATATAGATATAAATGTATGTAAGGGTAAGAAACTTACAAATACAAGAGCATCAGGTTCTGATGAAGCATTGAAATTAACTCCTCCTTTAGAAATGAGTCTTGAACAATGCTTGGAATTTATTAATGCTGATGAGTTAGTTGAAGTTACTCCAGAAAATATAAGAATGAGAAAAAGAATCTTAGATACAGCAGAAAGAAAGAAAGCTATCAGCAGAAATAAAAAATAATAATTTAATGTAAAAATAAGTATTTTAAATTATTATAAATATAACTATAATTAAAGTAAATAGTCTTTTAGACTATTTACTTTAATTATATAACAAAAAATATAAGGGAAGGTGAGGTTTATATTTTAAATGAAGAAGATTTATAAAAATAAGAAAAAAAGGATTATATATGTAATTATTGTAATATTTTTAGCCTTTTTTGCTTCCTATTATATTACATATAATAGAGCTGTTAAGAATCCTTTGAAAATTAGAGATGAATCCATACTTATAGAAGTCCATCCGGGACAAGGATTTTATGATATTTTAAATGAACTGGATGGGCAAAACGTTATAAGAAATGAATTTATGATTAAAGTTAATCTCAGTATAAATAATAGGGATATAAAATTAAATCCAGGAATATATGAAATACCTGGAGACATAGACTTATATAAACTTATAGAAACTCTTGAAGGCAAAACGGATAAAAATCTAATTAAGCTTACCATACCAGAAGGGTATACCATAGAGGATATTGCTGAAGCTGTTGAAGAAAATGGCATAGCATCAAAAGAAGAATTTATAGAGAGTGTAAAAAATTACAAGGATATACCAGATTTTATTTTTGAACAAGAAAATACTAGATATTATTTAGAGGGGTATTTGTATCCGGATACTTATTATATAGATAAAAATATAACTAAATGTGATGATATAATATTAATGATGCTTAATCGTTTTAAAGAAGTGCTAAATGAAGTAAAAAATGACAATAATATATCTGTTGATGATAAAGAGATTAATGATATAATAACTAAGGCATCAATAATAGAAAAAGAGGCTAAGAATGCAGAAGACCGGCCTTTAATTTCATCAGTTATTGATAATAGATTGAAGACAAATATGAAACTGCAAATAGATGCCACAGTAATATATGCAATAAATAAAAAGGTAGATGTGGTTTTATATAAACACTTAAAAGAAAATTCACCATATAATACATATATGTATAAAGGACTTCCGCCAGGACCTATATGTAGCCCTGGACGAGATAGTATAAAGGCTGCATTCATGCCTGAAAACACTAATTACATATATTACATATTAAAAAAAGATAGTTCATCACATTATTTTACAGATAATTATGATGACTTTTTAGCCAAGAAAAAAGAATTTGGATATTAATTTGCGGAGGTACTTAATGAGCAATATTACCTATGACTACATAGAAGAATATATAAAAAGTCTTGTTCCAAAAAGAAGTGATAATTTAAAAATTATTGAAGAATTTGCAAGTGCTAATAAAGTTCCTATTGTTCAAAAAGAAACTGGAATGTTTTTGGAATTTATGACAAATATGAAGAAACCTTTAAGAATTTTGGAACTTGGAACAGCTATTGGATATTCATCTATATTAATGTATGAAGCAGCTGGAACAGAACCTGAAATAATCACTATTGAGCGTGATGATAAAATGATTCAATATGCATTGGAAAATATAACTAAATTTAATCTTGATGGAAAAATAAAAATAATGCAGGGAGACTGTCTTGAAGTATTGGAAAAACTTCAAGAGCCTTTTGATTTAATATTTATGGATGCAGGAAAGGGGCATTATAATCATTTTCTGCCCCATTGTTTAAGGCTTCTTAATGAAGATGGAATAATAATAGCTGACAATGTTCTGTTTAGAGGAATGGTTGCATGTAAGAATTTGGTTAAACGTAGAAAGATAACAATAGTTAAGCGAATGAAAACATATTTAGAATTGGTAACAAAGGATAAAAATTTAATAACATCTGTTATACCAATGGGAGATGGCATTGCTATAACAAAGAGGAGGTAGTTTTCTTGGAAAAAATAAAACCAGAGATATTAGCACCAGCTGAAAATATTAAACAATTAAAATTGGCCATTGATTGTGGTGCTGATGCAGTGTATATTGGTGGAAAAAAGTTAAATTTGACAGTTTTTTCAGGAGGCTTTACAAATGAACAGCTTATTGAAGGGATTAGATACTGTCATGAAAGAAATAAAAAAATATATGTAACATTAAATGCATTTGTAAGAAATAAGGATTTAAAGGATGCAGGAGAATATATAAAAGAACTTGGTATTATGGGAATAGATGCAGTATTAATAGCAGATGGGTCGCTTATTTCCATAATAAAAGAAAATGCACCTGACATTAATATACACTTAAGCACGCAGGCAAATACTGTTAACAGTGTATCTGCTAAATTTTGGTATGAACATAATATAAAAAGAATTACTTTGTCAAGGGAATTGACTCTTGAAGAGATTAAGGGCATTACAGCAAATCTTCCAGAGGGATGTGAAGTTGAAGCTTTTGTTCATGGATCAATGTGTATAGCATATTCGGCAAGATCTCTTATATCAAACTATATTTTTGGACATGATAAAGAAAGAAATAACACAGAGAACTTAAATGTAAGTGAATACTATTTGGTAGAGGAAACAAGACCAGGTCAGTATTATCCAGTATTTGAAGCAGAAAATGGTACATATATATTTAATAATAAGGATCTGTGCATGATTCATCATATACCAGAACTTGTTAAAAGTGGTATTACAGCTTTTAAGATAGCAGGAAGAATGATAAATGAAGAATATATTAAATCAGTTGTAAAGGTATATAGAGAAGCCCTTGATTCTTATTATGAAAATCCAGATAATTATTTGTTCAAAAATGAGTGGATGGATAAATTGAAGAAGGCTGATTCTAAGCAGTATCATACAGGCTTTTATATTGGAAGAACTAAAGAAGAAAATTATTAAAAATGTATAAAACACCTTTCATAAGTCAAAAATTACTTATGAGGAGGTGTTTTCTATTTTTACTAATTATAATTTTATAAAGAGGAGAATTATAAAAATACTGGCTTTATTCATTATATGTTTAATTATATTAAGTTTTAGATTAGCATTTCTTCAATTAAGTCCAGATGATAGAATTGTTTTATCTTATCAGAATCATCAAAGTGAAAATATTAGTGATATGAAGTATATGATATTAGACACATCAGGAAAAGATCTTATGTCATATGAAAAGCAATATGTATTAGTTATAGATACAAAACCATTTAGTTTAAATAATTATGAAGAAACACTGCAAGGTCTTATGGCTTTAAACTATATTATGAAAGCTGAAGAGCCTGATTTTAGTTTTAATAGTATTATGAAGGAAAGCGGAAAAAAATATTATATTATATCTAAGAATACATACAATAAAATAAAATCTTTAACTAATATAAAAGGAATATATACATATGTTAAGGATAAAACAAATATAAAAAAGGCATGGTCAGTAGACTGCATGTTTTCAAAAATATTAGAAAAAGAAAATGTTAAAGGTTCAATTCAGAGCACAATAAGTTCATATGTGGAAAAAAACCAATTTCCTAAACAACAATTTTATCTGGATGAAAAAGCTGTATATGCCTATAATGAAATTTATTTAAACAACAGTAATAGAAATCTAATGCTTACAATTGATAAGGAATATCAAGAAAAAGTAGGTGAAGTGCTAAATGATAATAAATATAATTATTTAAATAATGTTGGTGTGATTATTATGGAAAGCGACACTGGCAAAATAAGAGTACTTAAGCAAAAGGATGAAAGTGAGCCTAATGTTAATCTTGCCATAGGACAGATTGGGTATGAACCAGGTTCTGTCTATAAAATAATAACCTTAGGTTGTGCTCTTGATATGGGGCTTATAAATATTAATGATAAATTTTATTGTTCAGGGGAAATATGTAAAACTGTACATGGACAATTAACAATTGAAGAAGCCTTTAAAAAATCTTGTAATGATATTTTTGCACAAATTGGTAATAGAGTTGGATACATTAATTTAATGAAATATTCAAAAGAAATGGGGCTTTATAATACAGTTCTTGATTATTATGAAGAAAATAAAAATGAAGCATCAGGAGCACAGCCTGAAGAAACGGCAGGGATGAATAATATTGCAATAGGACAGTGCATGAATGTGACGCCTCTACAGATATTGGGGGCAGTAAATACTTCAGTAAATGATGGAATTTATATTAAACCTTATATAATTGAAGGAATTTCGGATATAAATAATAATAAGATCTATGAGTTTAAAACTGAAGAAAAAAGAGTATATAGTGAGACAAGTGCAAAAATAGTAAAAAAGATGATGCGTCAGGTAGTTATAGACGGAACTGGAAAAAATGCTTATATAGATCATATTTATACTGGAGGAAAAACAGGAACATCAACGGGGAATAATTCTACTCATGGATGGTTTGTGGGATATTTTGAAATGAATAATAAAAACTATACAATGGTGGTATTTGTACCTGATTTGGAAGATGAAAATTATGGTGGTGGAAACACATGTGCACCTGTATTTAAAGATATTGTATTAAAATTAAATGAAAAATAAATACCATGCAGGCAACTTTTGAAAAGCAGAATCATATTATAATATCAAGCACTGTTATGGAGGAACAAAGTGTTTATATTAAATAATTTCTTGAGCCTTATATGTAATTCTGTTCTCCTTACAGGATATGTAACAAACAGCAATACATTTCCCACTCCCCTTGAAGAAAGTGAAGAACAGATATATCTGCAGAAACTGAAATGTGGTGACAAAGAGGCAAAGGCAATTTTAATTGAAAGAAATTTGAGGTTGGTAGCACATATCGTTAAAAAATTTTCTTTTCCGAATAAAGATGTTGACGAACTTATATCAATTGGCACAGTAGGATTAATTAAAGCTATAGATTCATTTGATTCTAGTAAAGGAACTAGGCTGGCTACTTATGCATCAAGATGCATAGAAAATGAAATTTTAATGCTTTTTAGAAATAATAAGAAAGTAAAGAGTGAAGTATATCTTCAAGATCCAATAGGAATTGATAAGGAAGGCAATGAATTTTGTTTAATTGATGTGCTAAGCAGTGAAAAAGACAGTGTACTTGATAGTGTTGAAAAGAATCTGCAATTGAAGGCATTATATAGAAAGCTGGGAGAATCACTTACAAAAAGGGAAAGTTCAATAATTATAATGAGATATGGTCTTATAGATGGAAAATGTAAAACTCAGAGAGAAATTGCTGCTAATTTGGGAATTTCTAGATCCTATGTTTCAAGAATAGAGAAAAAGGCATTGAAGAAATTAAAAAAAGAACTATATAATAAATAATTATATGTTATTAAGACAAAATAGATTTAAAATACAACAAACTAATATTGACATATAAATAAATGGGATGTTATGGTATTTATAGCATTCCATTTATTTTTATTAAATAAGAAAAGGAACTTGTATTAAAGATTAAGAAAGGAATTACGGAATTTTTGTTGAATATTATTAAAGTTAATAGAGTTTTTTCTATGTAGAAAGGATAGAAGTGATATGCAACATGAAATAATAACATCCA
>CAZPRO010000152.1:0-6031 GCA_964588775.1 uncultured Clostridium sp. | reverse complement strand
GTATGTATATTGATTGCAGAGCTAAAACAATAGGTACATAGTTATAATCGTATAAATAAGGAGGACTCATGCAAATTTATAATAATAAAATTAAGTATTTTAAGTTTTATAACAGTAGAAGAGGAGAATGTTAATTTATGAGTAAATATAATAATGTAACCACAGAAGATGAACTTTTTGAAATTTGGAAGCAAAAGAAGCCGGAAAAAATTAAATACAACGGTTATGATGAAAAAATAAATCAGAATATTTTATTAATCATACTAATGCATTTATAAAAGATGGGATAATTAATAAAGAAGAATTTGATAAAAGCAAGAAAATTTTATATTTTTTGAAAGAAGCATATGGTGATGGTGATGGATGGGACTTAAGAAAAAGACTGTCTTCTGAATTTTATCAGTATAATATATGGAAAAGAGTATCTGAATGGACATATGGAATTCACAATACTACTTCTTCAAAAATTGCACCATATAGAGAAGATATAGATAAAAATAAGAATAATGAATGGTTAAACAAAATAGCTGTTGTAAATATAAAAAAGAGTAGTGGTCAATCTGAATCTGATTTTAATGAAATTTTAGCATATGCAGAGTATGATAAAAATGAATTAAAGAAGCAGATTGAAATAATTGATCCAGATATCATTATTTGTGGATACACAATAGAAGCTTTAGATATAATATTTGATACATCAATACGTAAGAATAGATGTGATAACTGGTTTTATTATCCAACATTAGATGGCAGAAAGAGACTTGTTATTGATTATTATCATCCTGCAAATAGATATCCTGCATTGTTAAATTATTATGGTATTGTAAATATATATCAGCAAGCTATTCTAGAAAAGGAAAAATAAGATTAGAGTAATATATTAATTTTTATATATTAGATGCAAAATGCAATGAATATAATATTTAAAATTTAGGTGGTGAATTGTTTAGATGATAGAGGAAATAAACCAAGTGCAGGACAAGAATAAATTTATTTCATTCTTAAATATGTTTGCTAAAGATTTTGAAACTAATTATGGAGAATGGAAAAACAAGTCTATTTCAGATTTCTTAAGACAAATGGCAAGTTGGATTGAGGATTACTCAGAATGTCCTATTAATGATATTGAATGGGAAAAAGTTGATTTTAAAGTAATGGCAAGAATTTTATATATGGCGAAAATATATGAATGAACGAAATTTAAATTTAGAAATACTCTTTCATTAAAACAGGAAATAATAGATAATATAGGTGATACAATTGAAATAAAAAGTATAGTCAAACCAATTTATAATTTTAAAGCAGATAATTAGGAGTTGAAGTGATATATGAATAGATATATTGCCTTATTAAGGGGTATTAATATAAGTGGTAAAAATAAAATAGTTATGTCTGAATTAAAAGCAGGTTTTGTAGAAATTGGCTATAAAGCAGTTGCTACATACCTTAATAGTGGAAATGTTGTTTTTTTCAGTGATACAGATAACAGGGATATTCTTTCAGACACAATAAAATCAATGATAAAAAATAAGTTTCAATTGGATATACCAGTTTTTATTATTTCACAGAAAGAGTTGGAAGATATATTAAATAATACTCCTTCTTGGTGGGGAGATGATAACAAAGATATATATGATAACCTTATTTTTATGTCTCCTTTCTTATCTTATAAGGAGTTCTATAATGAGGTTGGAAATCCTAAGGAAGGGTATGAGAAAGTGTATAATTATAAAAATGCTATTTTTTGGTCTTTTATCCGTAAAGATTATCAAAAGACAAATTGGTGGTCAAAGACTGCCAGTTCAAATATAAGTAATTCAATAACCATAAGAACTGCAAATACAATGAGAAAATTATTAGAAATATGTAATAGATAAATTTCAATTTGCGTTTAATTCTATGATGGAATTATTGAATTATGAAATATCTAAAAAAATATAATTAAAATTATGGACAATCAATAATTTTAGCAAGTAGTAAGCATTATTTTGAAGAATAGTGCTTTTAAGCTTATTCATTAATTTTTGAACTTGACTTTGCCCCAAGGGCCAGCATTATTCTCTTTTTATAAAAGAAAGGAGATATGTACAATGCAAAATATAATTGAATATACATGGAAGGAAATTAGTGAATTAGATAAGGAAAGAAGTATATTATTTGTAACTGTTGCTCCAATAGAGCAACACAGTTTATGTCTGCCTTTAGGGACTGATGTATATGAAGGTGAATCATGGATAGAAAGTGCAGCTATAAAGCTTGAAAAATCTGAGGAAGCTTATAGATGTTTTAAGCTGCCTGCATTTCCTGTAGCTTGTGCATCAGTAACAGGCTTTTATGGATGTATTCATTTTAAGCCACAAACAACTTATAATGTAGTAAAAGAACTGATGTCTAATATAGCTTGTTGGAATTTTAAAAATGTAATAGTTATTGCTTCTCATGCAGATCCAATTCATCAGGTTGCAGTTGAAAAAGCTTGTGAATGGGTAAATGAAAAATATGGTGTATGTGCATTTTCACCAATGGGAGCTTTTTTTTCAGCAGAAGGGTTAGGGATTAATTTAAAATATCCCCAAGAAGTTTGTGATTTAGAAAATAAAGCTGGCAATGATTATCATGCAGGATGGCTTGAAACATCAATGATGTTAGATATACACAATGAATTAGTAAGAAAGGATTATGAAAAACTTCCAGATACATATATTACAGAAAAAGAAATGATTTCTGAAGAAAAGCAATTAAAAGCAATGGGAGAGTATGGTCATATGGGAAGTCCTAGATTTGCAGATAAATATATAGGAAAGCTTTTGAATGAGAATGTATCAGAATATTTGCAAAAAGTGATAAAATGTTTTGTGAAAAGAGATGGTTATGAAAAGTATATGCATCATTTTCTTTATAAAATGCCATTTATGCATAAGTATTTTTTATAAGGAGGGGGATGTTATGTATACAAGAGGACAGTTTGCAATAATAGGAAAAACTACACGAAAGGCATTAAGAATATATGAAGAAAAGGGAATTTTGATTCCAGACAGACATGATGAAATGAATGATTATAGGTATTATTCTAATAAGCAGTTAGATGATTTATTCATCATATTAAAATATAAAAAATTAGGATTTTCCTTACAAGAGATAAAGGAAATTTTAAGTGCAGATAAATATATGAAAATGGATATTTTTAAGAAAAGGCTTTATAAATTAAATGAAGAAATATCAGATAGTCAAAATATAAAAAATATATTGGAAGAAGAAATTGGAAAGCAAGATAATAATTTAGAAGAATCAAAAGAAGCATATCATATTTGTAAAGATGTATTTAGTAAAAGAATTGTATTGTTCAGCAAGGAAACAATTGAATTACAAAACCTTGGTGTTATTATAGGGAAATTAATGGAGAAAGCTGCAAAAAATAAGTTGATTCCAGCTGGTTCACATTATATCTGCTATGATAATTTCTTTGATATTAGTGAGAAGATAGATTGTGATGTGTGCCTGCCAGTTGATAGGATTGAAGGAATTGACAATGAAAATATTAAAATAGAACCAGAAATAGAGTGTATTTCTACAGTACATAGAGGTGGATTTTCAACTACAGGAAGAGCACATTCGGCATTATTGAAGTATTCAGAAAGGAATAGTATTAAATTAAGTGGAAAGATTTTTGAATGTTATAACAAGGATATGTCAGTTACCTTATATTATGAGATTCTGAAATAGGAGTATTAATTGATAAAAATCCCATTTACAGAATAAAAAAGAAGCTGCCACAAATTAATGTGGCAGTTCCAAAACAAGAAAGGATTAAAAAGTTCCTATTTAAAATCTTTTTCAAGCTTTTCAGCAAGAGAAATTGTTCTTTCTAATATTGATTTAATAGATTGAATACTCTCTGTATAACTGTCTGCTACATTGTCTGCATTTTTTATTGAATCAAAAATCTTTTCAAGATGATTTTCTACATTATCTAATGTTCCTTTTATTTCCCGTGCTGATTCTCCACTATCAGTTGCTAATTTTCTCATTTCAGTTGCAACTACAGAAAATCCTTTTCCTGCATCTCCACTTCTTGCAGCTTCAATAGATGCATTTAATGCTAGAATATTAGAATTAGAAGCATTCTTCCCAATGTTGTTTACAACATCTGCTGCACCATTAACTGCATATTTTACATCAGATGTCATCTCATTCATATCCTTTAACATATTGGCAATTTTTTCAGTACCATTAATAATATTGTGTATAGAATTATCAATATCATTAACAGATTCTTTAAAGTGTTCAGCTATTTCTTTTATTTTGTCTTTTTCTTCGGCTGAATATGTAAAAATAATGCATCCAAGTACCTGACCATTTTCTTTGATAGGAACCAGATTACCTTCAATAGCAATTCCAGTAACTTCTTTTGGCAGGTAGTTATGTACTTTTTCTCCAGTTTTTATAGCTTTATCAAAGGCTCCTGTGGGGTCGTGGAATTTTTGCCCCACTTCCAAATTTTCTGCTCGTTTTGCTCCTTCTGGTAATGCATATCCACGTACTACACCATCTGAATCAATAATGCTTATATATCCGTCTCCATCATATAACTGTCTGATTACTTCTAAATTTTCAAGTAGATTTGTTAGTTTGTTACTCATTTTATTCCCCCCCCTGTATATTTTTAGTTGCTTTACTTATATTTTATAATCATATGTATTTAATTGCAATTATAAGAAATGTTTTCTTGACAAATTGCAATAACAAATTGAACTAATTTCTGTATAGGACTTTAAATAATTTCAATGAAACCATATATTCTTTATGAAATAAGAATATATGGAGGCTTGGTATTATGAATAAAAAAGAGAAATGGATTTTAGAAGAAGAAAAATGGTTTTATTACAGAAGTGGTAAAAAGGTTACTTCTTCATGGATTAAGAGTAAAGGTAGATGGTATTATTTAGACAAAGATGGAAAATTGGCAAAGAACTGGTTTCAGACTGCCAAGGATAACAGTTGGTATTATGCTTTTCCAAAAGAATGCATTAACGAAGGAAAGAAATTTTATGAAGGGGAAATCTGTACTGGATGGCTGCAGCTTAAAGGAAAGTGGTATTACTTTGAAGAGCATAATGAAAATATATTAGGGAAGATGTATTGCAATGGCATTTTCATTATTAATGGCAAAAAGCATAAGTTTCATAATGATGGAGTATGGATTGAAGAAGTTAAAGAAAATTGTTATGGGGAAATTTCAGATAATTTATGTAAGTTTATTGAAGCATTTGAAGGATGTTATCTTAATGCATATTATTGTCCAAGTGGCGTGTTAACTATTGGAATTGGATGCACAAGAAAAGAAGTAACAGACTTAAAATTCATAAGCAGAGAGCGAGCCTATGCAGAATTTAAGAAGGATGCAGCTAAGTTTGCACAGGAAGTTGATGCTCTTTGCAAGGAAAGCAGTATAAACCTCAAAACTTATGAAAGAGATGCACTTATTTCTTTTGCTTTTAATTGTGGAATAGCAGCATTAAGGAGTTCTACACTATGGAAGAATATACAGAAAGGCGTTAGAAATAAAGAGGTTATTACTGAAAATTTCTTAAGGTGGGTTAAGGATTCAAAAGGCAATACTCTGCAGGGGCTGGTAAAAAGAAGGAGAGCTGAAGCGTTTTTCTTTCTTAATGGAAAGATAATGTAATTAAAAGGAGCTGTTGCATTAAAAAACAGCAACCAGTATATCTGTAATTATTATAAAATCACTATATTAGATGCAATACAATTTAACCTTTATGCCACAGCTTCCTTTTTAGTTAAGAAAAATGTATGCAATATTTTAACAAAACTCTACAAATTGATTATATTATGGTATTATATTATTAATGAATTGTATAGTGTAGAGTACACTATGAAAAATGATATTTGAAAATTTAATAACTAAATAATCAATATAAATAAAAATTAGTGTAAATTACTTTACACTATCATATGATTTTAGGGAGTGAATTAGTTGATTGTAAGAAATAATTCCAGTGCATCAAATGCA
>CAZPRO010000151.1:0-6073 GCA_964588775.1 uncultured Clostridium sp. | reverse complement strand
ATTAACTATTATTTTACTTTATAAATATAATTAGGAGCCTAATTTATGGCTCCTAATTACATTTATTAAATTCTTATTTTCCTAAATAATTAACTGTTACTGGTACTAGCCTTTTTCCACATTTTGATTCTATAAATTCTTTTAACTCTTCTACATTAATCATTTCATTTCCCTTTATATTTACTGCCAAACTCATTTCATTTATTTTATTATCATAATGTAAATAAGCTTCACACCATGTAACACCTTCATATTCATTTAGTGCATTTTCAAGCTGTCTTAAATCATAATAAACACGTCCATTAGCACCATCTGTCAAAACATTTCGACCACTATTTTCCAAGAAATTAACACATCCATCTGGTAATATTCTGGCAATTATTTTTGTTTTATACAATGTTCCAGGTCCATATGGATTTTCAATTTCGTCTTCATAGTAATCAAGTTTATTATCCATTACATATAATGGTCCCCATGCACCATATGGTTTTTTATTATATCTTTCATCAAGAATATATACTTTTAATTTTTCATCCTTATCCATACTAAGCATTTCATATCCAGCTTCTTCATTAATTTCACCAGCTTTTACATAAAAATGCTTTGGATAAACACTTTCAGGCAGATGTTTTTTTAATCTTCTTACTGATCTTTCATCAAGCATTGCTTCAAGAATATATTCATAACATGTTAAGAATATTTCAAGAGATTCTATGTCAAAACGATTCTTCCAATAACGAAGTTCTGTGTAATATCCATCCTTATCCCACATAACCTGCATATGGAATGGAAGAGAATCAAGCTGCAGCCTTACTCTTTCAGCTTTTGCATCACCAATTTCATCAATGTTCAAAATATCCCCCTGGAATTGGAAGAACATTTCTCCTTCACGTGGTGTTGATATATTACATCTCATTGTATTCATAATTTGTTTTCCTGATTTCTTAAGAAGATCAACAACTCTTTCATGAGGAACCACATTATATCTAAAATAATAAGTCAAGAATAATGGACCTGCAATTCTTGTCCAACGATTATCTGTTCTTCCACTATGAATACTTGTACTAAATACATCTTTCTCATCACTAAATAAGCTTATACAGTAATTAAATGCAGTTAAGAAAAATACATTTTCTGATATTGAATTTTCTTTACAGAAATAAATTATATTCCTTCTTGTAAGCCTGTCAAATCTCTTTCTAATAGCAGCATTTGTTCCATCTGAATAATCCTGTTTTTCTTTCTTATTTAAAATACTTCTTTTCATTTTTAAGTTTTTCATAAGATTATCATAATACTCAATGTTCTTTCCTCTTATACCATTTTTATCCCGTTCCTCTTCTTCCAATATATATTCATAGAAAGTATAGCTTTCCTTTTTAACGGGTTGTCCACAATAAAATTTATTCATGTCTTCAAGGAGTACATTCATAGTCATACCATCACCCATTAAATGAGCTACATCAAAGAATAGATATTTTGAACTTTCTGTCTGGAATATATAAATATGAAATAAATTATCTTCAGCAGTATATTCAAATGGTACAAGAATTTCTTTCTTTCTTTGTTCCCATTCTTCTTCAGTAAGTTTTATTATTGGAATATCTATTTTTCTTGAATCATCTCTGTATAATTTATACATAAAACCATCTTTTTTTATTATTCCTTTTAAACCAGGGTGAGCATCAATTGTATCTTCTATTGCTTTTTTTAATCTTTCCAAATCTATACCATTATCTATTTTAAATGTAAATGGAAGATTTCCTGTTGTATTACCTTTAATTACATATGCAAAATATTTTTGCATTGCTGTAAGCGGATATACTTCTCTTACACTTAAATCAATTTTAGATTCTTCTTTTTCACTATTAAAGAACTCTTCTAACTTTAGAACTGTAGTATTTTCTAACAAATCATTAAATGTTAATGTTTTTTCAAAATATTTATGCAGTTCTTCAATTAACAATACACTACCAAGAGAATCCATTCCACAATTATAAATATCACTGTCTATTCCAAATAATTTGTGACCAAGTATTCCTGCTATACTATTATAAATTTTTTCCTGTGCTTCATTTTGTGGTTTTAATACATTACCTGCCTTACTTTCTTCTTCTTTCTTTTTATCAAAATACTTCTGGCGTATTATCTTTTTAGAAGCTGTTTTTTCAAATGGTATATTTCTTACAGTGCATTTAGCAATTCTTTTATATGAAGGCAGTTCCTTATTATGCTTATTAATAATATTTTGTATTTCTCCTTCAATATCATCAATTTTATGAACTTCTGCATATTTATAATTAGGATAAACTTCTGCTGCTATAATTTCATCCATACCATAAACTAAAATATCTGATATAAGTGATTCACCATCAAATTCATTTTCAATACCCTCTGGTGATACATTTTCTCCATTACTTAAAATAATAAGATTTTTCTTTCTTCCTGTAAGATATATGAAGTTTTCTTCATCAACATATCCCAAATCTCCAGTTCTAAGCCATCCATCTTCAGTTATAGCTTCTTTGGTTTTATCTGGCTCTTTATAATATCCCATCATCACAGAAGGACTTTTTACCTGAAGTTCTCCATCAACAACACGCACCTGGCATCTGTCAACAACTCGCCCAACTGAAGATACTTTTTCAGGTCTTTCATAATCAGGCACTGAAATTTTAGGTGAACATTCAGACATACCATATCCTTGACCAATTGTAATACCTATATTTAAGAAATTCTTTGCTACAACTTCTGCAAGATATCCGCCTCCACTTACCAGCTTATGAAGTCTGCTGCCTAAAACTTCTTCCTTGGCTTCTTTTAGCGTAATGCCCTTTTCATGTGCTGTCATAGCAATTCTGTTATACAGAACCTTAGCCATCATTGGCACCAAACGTATTACTGAAGGTTTAAATAAATTAATATAATACATTAATTTAGATACATCTCCACTTAAACATAAAGTACTTCCATAACGCATTACAAGCAAAACATCACCATTTATACAAAATATATGAGTAATTGGCAGTACATTTAAAAATACTTCATTATCCTGACATTCCTTTTCTGTGCTGCAGAATGTATTATCAATAAGATTACCATGAGAAAGCATAACCCCTTTTCCTCTTCCAGTAGTCCCTGATGTAAATATTATTATTGCACAATCTTCTGGCTTTACATCAGAAATAAAGTCATTATGTCTGTACTTTTCAATAATGTCATCTGCACATTCAATATGTTTTCTTTTTTGAAGACATATAAATTCTTTAACATTTTTGCATTTTTCTTTTATTACTTCTATTTGTGAATTAAATTCCCAGTCATAAAACACAATATCTATATCTGAACGTTCAATGCAGTCACATAATCCTTCCTTACTAAGCTGCACATCTAATGGAACTGCAACACTTCCTGCACTTACTGTTCCTAATAATACTGCAAGATAATCATAACTACACCTTCCAAGAAGTGCTGTATGAACTTTGTGTCCTTCATTTTTATTTTTCTCTTCAGTCCATGCAGCTACTGCTATACAATCTGTGGTAAATTCTTTGTAAGTTTTTTCATAAATAACATCATTTTCTTCATAGCGCATATACACTTTGCTGCCATATTCTTTTCCAGTATTTTTTACTAAATCATAAACTGTTTTTGTGTTTTCTAATGAAATCATAAATCCTCACCTTTTCCTTATATTTTTTATTTCGTACTACGAAATATTTATTTAAAAAAATATTCATTTCGCAATGCGAAATATTTATTTAAAAACATTCATTTCGTAGTGCGAAATATTATAGTAACCTTTAATATATTTATAAACTAATCTTGTCTGAATATGATAAAACTATTTTTAGTAATCTGATTAATTCTCTTGTATCCTTTTCACCAAGAATCTCAAATAATCCCTCATACTCTTCTGCTATATAACTTCGTCTTCCTTTAGCCTCATTTCTTCCTTTTTCTGTAATACAGACATTCACTTTTCTTTTATCTTCTTCATCTCTGCAACGCTTTATAAAGCCCTTGCCTTCTAAACCTTTTAATATGTCTGTCATTCTGCCTGGTACAACATGAAACTGTTCTGTCAAAAATCCAGCACTAACATTATTCTGTACATATACAAGGTATGACAAAACTCCATATTCTCCTCTAATACTGTCTTGAACTGTTCGATTCATCTTTCTGTTCAAAAGATCAGCTAACACACTGTATAACTCTTGGCCTAATTTCTCTTCTGACATCCAGATAACCTCCATAAAACATACATCTTATACATTAAATTGTATTCCTGCTTCCTTTTATTGTCAATATGAATTTACGTTTTTTTGTAATTAATTTTCTCATAAAATTATTAATTATACTTTAATATACCAAAAGAGACATATCACAAATCTAGTGATATGTCTCTAAAAACAATTTTATAAGTGTTTATTTAGAAATAAAATTTTGTATTTCTTTTTGTAATAGCAAAAATACTTTTGAAACTAAATATCCATCTGCCACAGCATGATTTAATCTTACACTAACAGGCATCATTAATCTGTCATTTTCTTTTCTAAATTTTCCCCAGTTTACTATTGGCATAAAATATAAATACCCATCAGGTAATTCTATATTTAAAGAATCATAAGATAACCATGAAATATATGATGCATCAAACCAGTTTGGATGATTTGCACTATCTAACATATACTCTCTTGTATTTTTAGCTTTTTCAATATCTTGTTCGCAAGCTTTATAATATTCTTCATAATCTTCCATATATTCTGTATAAACTGGTGTACATGTTTCTGTATCTTCATGAAAAATATATTGTACAGGATTAATCTTATCATATACAATAAGCTGCTGTGTTTCATAAACATAAGCCATTTTATAATCATCTCTTGAATTTAAGACTTTTGAAAGTATATATAAAAAGTTTATATAAAATTTTGTGTTAGTTTGTTTTGAATAGGAATATAATTCTGTTACATCAATTCTACTTGTAATTGAAACTGAACACTTACAGTCCTCTGAAAAATGACAAAATACTCCTTTTCTATAATAATTGTTCATATCTACAACTTTATAATTCATAATTTCCCTCCATAATTTTAGGGCATTACGATTATAAGTCTGTATTATTTTTTACCATGCCCTAAACAAATTCTATTTTATATTTAATACAGACTTTGTTTAGGGATAATGCAATAGCCATTACCATTTGTACCGCCTCCAATACTAATCAAATTCAATTACGCCTCAAATTTTGTTATAATTATAGCACTTTTGTTTACTTTTGTCAATCATTACCAATATTTAATTTCAGTTTGCTTTTAGTATATAATTTTACATTAATTTATATTATACAAATACCAAATGAAAATATATTTATACTTGAAACTTATAATTTTCTATGTTCCACAATATGTTTTATATGGGCGGCTTAAAGATTTCGGTATCCTTGTATACTCTTCATTAATATTTTTGTAATCAAAAGGCCTTTTTATTACTTGTAAAAGTTTGTTTACTTTACTATAATCATTATTTATAGCTGCTTCAAGTGCTTCTTCCACCTTTTCATTTCTAGGTATTACTACAGGATTATTTTCTTCCATAAGAATTTTTATTTCATGTTCTGATTTATTTTGATTATTTACTCTGCTCTGCCATACTTTTAACCATTGTTTAAATTCACTTTTACCAAACATTTTAATTTTATTTTCATTTAACTCACCAGTTGTAAGATAATAAAAAGTATTAGTATAATCTGCTTTATTATCTTCCATAAATTTCAACAAATTATTTATTAAATATATATCATTATCCTCTTCATTAAACAATCCAAGTTTTCTTCTCATGCCGCTAATCCATATATCATTAAATACTTTTGAATAATTCTTAATTGAATTCTCTGCAATCTGTATAGCTTTCTTACTATCCTTATTAATAAGAGGAATAAGAGTTTCTGCAAATCTTGCCACATTCCATGCTCCAATTTTAGGTTGATTTTTATATGCATATCTTCCATATGTATCAATTGAACTAAAAACTGTGTCTGGATTATAAGTGTCCATAAAAGCACAAGGAC
>CAZPRO010000150.1:0-6075 GCA_964588775.1 uncultured Clostridium sp. | reverse complement strand
ATACAAAAAGCATCTGTTTCTCCAGTCTGATTATTTTTGAATTTTACATATGTATCCTCATAAAGTCTCTTTGAATCTCCATCTTTATTTCTGCTCAGTCTTCCTGATGCAAGTGCACTATATGGTGTCATTGCAATATTTTCAAAAGCACAGAATGGTTATGTTGTAAATATAAAAGAAACTTCTACTTTTTCCAAAAGGGTTTTTCATATAAATTTTTAATACATTTGACAGCCTGATTAGCATTTTCTGCATCAATTGTCACATCATATGTATTGGGAATAGTTCCAAGAGTAACTACTTTATTGATGCCTATATATTTTTTTAAATATTCTGTCATATTTTCTTTACCTGCATTTTTATTAAAAATCCTAAGGTATGAATATCTTTCATATGTATAAGAATTATGTTTCACAATTTTTAAATATTGGAAAAACCCCTTATCTAATAGCTTATGATATAGATTTTCTATTGTTTCCTGCTTATCAAAAACCATGAAATATAGTACATCTTCATCTGCTGGTGCTGTGCGTTTTATATAATTTCGATAAGGAGAAGAATACAGGCTATCCACCATTTTTGTCTGTATCTCATCTAAAGAGCCCTCATAATATATAAATAGGGAATCATCCACTACAATATTAGTAAAATATCTCATATTATTATTATCTAATACCTTTTTTATTTCAGAAGCTGTAACTGCTGAAATAGTATATTTTTTAATATATCTATTATTCACCATATCATAAAGCACAGCACCATCCATGGCTATTACTGGAAACTTAAGTCTTATATCTTTCATAGTTTCTGCAATTATAGCAGGAGTTCTCATTGTTGCAATAGTAAAATTCATTCCATCATCAATCATTCTGTTTAGTTCCACTCTGCTATAATCACTCATTTTCTCGTTTTTATTGAGAAGTGTATCATCCATGGTAGATAAAAATAAAATATCCCTCTGCTTTCTTGCTGGAAATACAAAGTTATTCACTCCAATGCCTATAATAATTCCTATCATAGTATCTAAAAATCTATTCAACACAAAAAGATAAGGATTTGTATCACCTATATGATTTACCACAATACTTAAAAATACAACACATGAAAAATATGATGCCTGTTTCTTCCTTATAATTACTGTAGTATAAAGCACCACTATAATCATTAAAGAAATAATAATTATGGATTTATAATCATAACAAGCCTTTCTGCTATTTATCTTACCATTAATCATAAGAAAAATAAGACCATATAATGCTCCAATAATGGTTCCGAGAGTCCTTTGAATAGCATTTTTTTTAGTATTGGTACGATAAACCTGCATACACCACAAAGCAGATAATTGTGAATAAAATACAATACCTGCTCCATTTCTAAAAAAGTCCACCAAAAAACATAAAGCCACAGCTACGGCAGACTTTATAATTCGAAATCCTATTTTGGGAATTTTCTTTTTTATTGCGTATAACATATTTTTTCCACATCAAGACTCGCCTACTAATTTGATTACTGCTGTATTCGCATAAGTAAACGGATCTGAATGCATAAAAAATACTGTGGCTTTGGCTGGTGCATAAAGTGTTTCCAGCATTTCTCCATCATATGGATTAACAATATTAGCAAGAGGCTGACCTAAACTTACCTTATCACCAGGTGCTGTAAGTGCCTCAAAGATTCCAGATTTTGCAGTACGAACAGATATCATGTCTGTATCATTTACCACCTGACACTTATCCAGTGCAGGTCCCTCATATTTCACTATATCCATTTGTGATAGAAAACTTAATACAGAAAGCACGGCTTGACCTGCACTGTTTTTATCTATTGTAGAAGTAGTTGTAGTATAAAAGCTGAAAGCCTGAGTATTCCAAACCTGCCAGTTATAATTCAGTGTTGTAGTATCATATGGTCTTACTGTTCTAAGTACCACATAAGGAAGACCAAACTTTTTTGCAAGCTCTACATCTGAAAAGCCTTCCTTCATAGTACGAATATGTGGTACAAATTTTCCCAGCATATAAAATGATGTAAACTGTATGCCATATTTATAATCCTTGATTTCTTTAAATACACCATCTGCAATTCTCTGTGTCGTCTCTCCTAAATCATATCCAGGAAACATTCGGTTAATATCCGTATTATCTGTAGTCCAGAAGCGTTTCTGAATATTCATGGAATAGTGATTTACAGATGGTATAATAAGAATAGAATTTCCATTCTTTATTCTTCCTTCTTCCTCAAGCTGTTTAAATTTCTTTACTAAAAGGGAACAGCAATATAACTGCTGCACTTCATTGCCCCTCATTGCACCAACAATACAAAGGGACTTCTTTCCTTTTCCAAACTCATAGCCTGTTACACGAAAATCATCTCTATATAATCCTTTGATTTTATATATTGTTCTCTTTTTCATATCCTAATCCCCCAGAATTTCTGCTCTTAAAAGTCTTCCTATTAAAGATCCCTCATCTACAATTGGGTAATCACGAATTGTAAACAAGATACCATCAACTGGAGAAGTTATTTCATCCAAAATTTCTTTCTCAAGCGGATTTACTATCTGACCTATAAGGTCTCCCTTTTTAAGCTTCTCCCAATGCTTCACACAGGGAATAAATACACCACTCTTTTTGGCATTCAGAAAAGTTACGTCTTCTAAGTCTCTAGAAATAATAGGCTTTCTTGGAGTTTTTGTCTCTCCTGACCAAATTCCCATTTCTCTCATAAGATTAAATATTCCGTCCACAAGCTGATCACCATAGCTTTTTGTAATACGCATTCCAACTCCCATTTCAACAACAAGTACAGGGGTTCCAATTGAATTAAGCGAATATGCAAATGTAGACTCAAGTACTGTGCTTGCTCCATGTACCCATATAAAATCAACATTTGTTTTTTCTGCAAGGGGTACTAAAAACTCCTCATGCAGTTCATTAATTCTAATCTGTGGAATCTCTGTAAGATAAATATTACTTGCATGTATATCAAGAACTACATCAGAGCCTTTTACATCTTCCATAATTCCTGCTGCCAGAAATTCTGTCATATTTCCATCAATATTCCCTGGGAAAAGACGGTTCATATCCAAGTCAAAGGCAGGAATTCCTCTTGTAATAGAATCAATTCCAAGAGGATTAATTGCTGGATAAATATCTACTACCCCCTTAAGCTTTTCTATGTCTGCATCAATTCTTCTGGCAAGTTCAAAACAAACATACTGCCCTTCTAGCTCGTCTCCATGAGTACCTGTTACAATACTTATTCTTTTTAATTCTTTTACTGCCTTATCTAACTTCCTCCCTTTAAGAGAATAAATATCCACTGGAAGTATACGTCTCTTTTTTATTCGAAGAACTTCATCAACTGGAAGTCCTACTGATGTCACTTCTTTTATCATTTTTCAATCTCCTCAAATTTTGTCATAATATAAAGTTATTTATACCATTAATTTTGTCACACTTACTTTTATCTGCTGTGCCTGCTCTCCTCCACCAATCATAATTCCTAAATTAATCTTACAATCTGCAGCATCTCTTCCATGGGATAATTTTATATAATTATCATCTATTAACAAATTATTTGTGGGATCCATTCCAATCCATTTGTCTCCAAATAATATTTCTGCCCAGGCATGACTCTGCCCTTCTCCTATCATAAAACCAGTTACATATCGTGCTGGAATTCCACCAAGTCTGCACAAACTAATAAAAATATGTGCATAATCCTGACAGACGCCCCTGCCTAAATTAAAGGCTTCTTCTGCAGTTGTTTCTACATTTGTGACGCCTGCCTCATAAACATAATCTTTATATAATCTTTGCATGATTTTTAATGCCTTATTATAATTAGAAAGCTTTTTTGATAGTTCTTCCTTCTCTAACAGCCTGTAATAGTTTTTAAGATATTGCCCTGGAATAGTCTTGCCATATGTATATTTAAATATTGCAATTTTTTCATTGTAAGCTACATCCTCATAAAGTACCTGTCCAATTTCTATATTTCCAGATACATCTAATGTATAAGAATTATGTAAATCATCCACTACCCCTATAATCTTCAAATTACCAAATCCATCCTCACTATATGTGTATGATGTTTTAGGATCCATAGAAATATTTATATCTAAAAGCCTTTGTCTTGCAGTATTTTTAGGTATGCACTTAATTGTGAAATAGCATTTAGACACTGGCAGACTATAGTTAATTCTCATAATATAGCTAAAACGCAGCTTAGTCACAAAGAATCACTTCCATTTCTAAAAAATATTATTGACTAAATCAACAATATTGTAATAAGCTATATTTTCAGCCATAACCATTGTTCTTATATTTTCCATTTTATCAACATCATAGGCTCTTCCGCATTTCTTTATGCTGGAAACCATTCTATTTACTTCACGAATCAGCTCTGTTCTCCTCATTCCAAGCCGTGCAAATAAATCTACCCGCTCTATGCGCTTACCTGATTTTATAATATTTCTAATCTGCTCCGAATCAATAGAATCATCTACAATTCCCCAAAAAGTCAATATATTATCAATTACTTTCTGGATTTCAATAAGTGGTGCTTCACTTACAGCTGCATGATTCATATCATATATGGCAAGCTGTATATAGGAAAGCGTCTCTGAGCCAATGCTCTCACGAAGCACAATAGCATTATCATAAGCACGGTTTAATGCACTAATAATTGAATCTGGGTTTTCCTCATCAAAAGGATAATGCTTTAAAAAATCCTCTTTATCCTTATAAATATTAGGAATATCTAACTTTTTGCAATATTCCGGATAACTGTCACCTATTTCATCTATCATACTGTCAAAGCTCTCTGAAAAAAACCTTAAAGTTGTATACACACGTTCTGTGTATCTGCCTAACCAATATAGTCTGTCTGATTGTTCTATCGAGATAATACCCATGTATCCTTAAAACCTCCTCCCTGTGAAGAATTTACAATAAATGAATCTGGATTTCTTGAAAATCTTGTAAGTCCGCTGCCCCATACAAGGGGCTCATCTGCCATAAGCACAAATGCTCTTAAATCTGCTTTTCTGGCAACTTTCTTTCCCTTATCAATAATGTCAAGATCCTGAAAATCAATAACCTCCTGAGCAATAAATCGTCTTGGCTCACATTTTAATAATTCTATAAAGCTTTCCTTCTGTTTTTTTGTCATAGTATTACCAAATACTACTCCATAACCTCCTGCTTCAGCTACATCCTTAAGAACGAGATGATCAAATTTTTCCAATACATATTTCATATCTTCATCATAGAAAGGTAAATATGTTGGTGCATTAGATAAAATAGGATCCTCCTTAAGATAATACTTAATCATTTTTGGAACAAAGTAATAAATTCCCTTGTCATCTGCTGCTCCGTTTCCTGGAGCATTTAATAATGCTACATTTCCTTTGCGGAAAACATCATAAATATGTGGAATTCCTATTAAAGACTCAGGATTAAAATTCATAGGATCTAAGAATTCATCTGAAATACGACGATATACTGCACCTACCTGTTCTTTCTTTCCTGCTGAAGTCACATAATAAAGCTTATCATTTTCTACAATGAGCTCAGAGCCGTTTACAAGATGTGCTCCAGTCTTTTCTGCAAGATAAGAATGCTCAAAATATGCTGCATTATATCTTCCTTGTGTAAGTATTACAGTATGTCCACCAGCATTAACATTGTCCATTGTTCTACGAAGCAAATCTGCATAATTTCGATTTTCCCTAAGCCGGATATCATGAAAAGTTCGAGGAGAACTTCGTCTGCACAGTTCCCTAGCTATCATAGGATAAGATGCTCCTGATGGAACTCTTAGGTTATCCTCTAAAATATACCATTCCCCATCCTTTCCCTTTACAAGATCAATTCCTGAAATATGTGAATAAATATCTTTAATTGGTGATACTCCCTCACATTCTGCCAGATAACCACTTGAAGCAAAGATAAAATCTTCTGGAACCACGCCATCCTTTACTATCTGCTTCTTACTGTATATATCCTTAAGAAACAAATTTAATGCTACTACTCTCTGCTTTAACCCTTTTTCAAGATATTCAAATTCCTC
>CAZPRO010000149.1:0-6208 GCA_964588775.1 uncultured Clostridium sp. | reverse complement strand
TGGACAAATAATTTGGATAAACGTATAAAAACTCATAATGATGGCAAAGGTGCTAAGTATACAAAATACAGAAGACCTGTAAAACTTATTTATTTTGAGGAGTTTCAAGACAAAAGAGACGCAATGAGAAGAGAATATGAAATAAAAACGTATACCAGGAAGCAAAAAGAAAAACTAATAAAAGAAAAAAATAGTAAAAAAATATAAAAAAACTATTGTAAAAGTTTTCTTAAGCTGATATAATAAACTCAAGATAAGGATTGCAAGCGATTGCGGAACACAATTAAGATTTAACAAAAAGTAATCCATATCTAAAATAAAAGTATAATATATAAATGGAAAAGACAGTTCTTTAGCTATTATTGCAAGCGATTTCAAAAAGTAAAATCAAATATATTTTTTTAAAACTTTCTGCAAGCGATTGCGTTAATTTCTAAGAACTTATAAAATATATAAAACATTTATATATTAATTATAAAAATAAATTAATTTAAATAAAAAAGTAGAGGGGGATTTATATGAAAATGAAAAAATTATTAGCTACTGTTTTATCTGCTTCAATGCTTTGTGGTGTATTAGTAGGCTGTGGGGGAAGCTCTGGCGGCACATCAGATTCAGCATCAAGCGGGGAAGGAAAAGTAGTAAAAGTATTTCAATTAAAGGTTGAAATAAACGATGCACTTCAAGAATTAGCTAAGAAATATAAAGAGGAAACAGGAGTTACAGTTGAAGTTACGTCTGTTGGTGGTGGTGCTGACTATGGTGCTTCATTAAAAGCTGAATTCCAAAAAGGAACTGAACCAGACATATTCATGATTCAAGGTTCTGGAGATTACAAAGTATGGGAACATAAAATCGATGATTTAAGTTCAGAACCATGGGTAGCAAATGCAGTTAAAGGTACATTAGATACAGTAACAGTAGATGGTAAGGTTTATGGAATGCCAGCAGCAACTGAAGGATATGGATTAATGTACAATAAAGATTTATTGGACAAGGCTGGTATAGATCCTGCATCATTAACAACATTCTCTAAATTGAAAGCAGCAGTAGAAAAATTAGACAGTATGAAGAGTGAATTAGGAATTGAAAATGTATTCTCATATACAACTAAAGAAACATGGGTAACAGGAAACCATACATTTAATATTCCATTTGCAGCACAAGAAAATCCAAGTCAATTTGCTGATGATTATTTTGCTGCAAAAGCAGATTTAGTAAACAATCAACAATTTAATGAATGGATGAACTTAGTTGAATTAATGTGTCAATATGGTGGAAAAGAACAATTAGAAACTATAGATTACAGTACTCAGGTTGGTAATTTTGCATTAGGTAAAACAGTATTTATGCAACAAGGAAACTGGGTTGCTTCAGATTTAGAATCTCTTGGTGCTGATTTTAACATGGGATTTGCACCTATGGCAATCAATGAAGATGAAACTGTAAGCGGTTCTATTCCAGTTGGTGTACCTATGTACTGGGTTGTTAACAAAGATTCAGCTGTTAATAAAGAAGCAAAAGACTTCTTAAATTGGATGGTTTCAAGTGATGCTGGTCAAGAATCATTAGTAAAAGATATGAATATGATTCCTGCATTTACTAACTTTACTGTAGAAAGTGAAAATCAATTAAATAAATCAATAAATGAATTCAACAAAGCTGGAAAGACTCTTCCTTGGGTATTCTCTAACTTCCCAGATGGATTCACTATGAACAACATCGGACCTCAATTCTCTAAATTTATAAAAACAGATATGGGAGATGCAGCTAAAAAGCAAATGTTACAGGATATACAGGATCAAACTCCTTTAAACTAATAAAATAATAATAAAATATGATTATGGGATTGTTGAAATTTATAAAGCACATAACAATTTCAGAAGTTTGAGTAAAAAGTAAGCAGGAAGCAAGAGGCAGGAAAATTTCATATAATCATAATCTGTGCAGTTAATTTTATAAAACTCCATTCTGCCTCTTCTCTCTTACCTTTTACTTAAAAATAATAAAGCTGTTAGAGGGAAGAAATTTAACAATTATGTGACAGTTCATTACATAAAATGAGCATATATAATTAAGTGGTATAAAGAAGTTATGTTATAAAAATATAAAGTAAAGATGTATTAAAGAAAGGAGCATGAATATGACTAAAAGAGCAAGAGATAATAGGGATTTCTGGATATTTATCGGTCCATGTCTATTTGCATTTACAATGGTAGTAGTAATTCCGTTTTTTATTGGTATATATTATACATTTACAAATTGGAATGGAGCTAATCCTAAATATGATTTTGTAGGAATAAAGAATTATTTAAATATATTTAAGGATACACAATTCTTGTATTCATTTAAGCTTACAATTATATATACATTTATAAGCGTAATAATTATCAACTTAGTTGGATTTGGCCTAGCATATGTAGTTACTAGAAATTTAAAAACAAAGAATTTTTTAAGAACTGGTTTCTTTATGCCAAACTTAATTGGAGGATTAATTTTAGGTTTTATATGGCAGTTTATGTTTAACTCAGTTTTTACTGGTATAGGTAAGGCATTAAATATAGGTGTTTTATCTCAATCATTTCTTCAAGAACCAAGCAGTGCAATGTTTGCAATGATTTTGGTTTCTACATGGCAGTATGCAGGATATATTATGGTTATTTATGTATCAGCATTAGAAGGTGTGCCAAAGGATTTAATTGAAGCTGCCCATATAGATGGAGCAAATGGATGGATGACATTCTTAAATGTAACAATTCCAATGGTTAGACAGGGAATTACAGTATGCCTATTCTTAACTTTATCACAATCATTTAAAATGTTTGATTTGAACTTCTCATTAAGTTCTGCAAAAACAACAGAAATGATGGCATTAAACATATATCGTGAGGCTTTTGTAGTTAATAATATGGGATTTGGTCAGGCAAAGGCAATTTTATTCTTTATTCTAGTTAGTGTTATTTCATTAACTCAAGTTTACTTCAATAAGAAGAAGGAGGTCGAAGCATAATGGAAACAAGTACTGCAGTAAATAATACAACTGTTAAGAACAGAAGAAGGAAAAAGTTAAAAACATTAGATAGTTATACTGGTAAAATGAAATTATTAGAAGTGCTTTCCTGGGGATTACTTGTTTTATATATGACTCCATTCTATCTTATGTTTATAAATTCATTTAAAACAAGAAGAGAAATATTTGCAGATACAACAGGATTTCCAAGTGTATGGAATATTGAAAATTATTCCAAAGCAGCAGACAGAATGGACTTTCTTAGTGCATTTACAAATTCAATGATTATAACAGTTGCAAGTGTTATTTTTATAATATTATTTTCAGCAATGGCAGCATGGGTATTGGTTAGAGACAGGACTACAAAAAGTAAAGTTGTTTTCTATATATTTACTGCCGGAATGATTGTACCATTCCAAGCTGTAATGTTACCTTTAGTTAAATGGATGAGCACTATTTCAGTAGGTCCAATAAAAATGCTTGGAACTCATTATGGATTAATATTTATGTATATAGGTTTTGGATGTTGTATGAGCATATTCTTATATCATGGTTTCATAAAAAGTATTCCAGCAGAACTTGAAGAAGCAGCAACAATAGATGGATGTACTAAATTCCAGACTTTCAGCAAGGTTGTATTTCCATTATTAAAGTCTACAACAGTTACAGTTGCAGTATTAAACAGCATTTGGATATGGAACGATTTCTTACTACCTTTCTTAACTGTAAATGGAAAGATAAATACAATACCACTTGCCATGAATAACTTCTTTGGTGCATTTTCAAAGCAATGGGAACTAGCAATGGCAGCTCTAATAATGGCGATAATACCAATAATTATTTTCTATTTCTTTGTACAAAAACAAATAATAGCAGGAATAGTTCAAGGATCTATAAAATAATATATAAATGATTAAGTGGGAACTTTCAATAATAAATATATGTTATTTTTGAAGGCTCCCTTTTTAAACAGATGCATTTATGCAACCGATTGAATAAAACAAAAGAATACTATATAATAATTTTATAGGAGGGGCTTATGGACAGAAGCAGCGGAATAATAATGCATATATCTTCTTTACCTAATAATTATGGTATTGGAACATTTGGAAAAGAAGCATATAAATTTGGTGATTTTTTAAAGAAAGCAGGACAGAAATATTGGCAGATACTTCCTTTAGGGCCAACAAGTTTTGGAGACTCTCCCTATCAGTCATTTTCAGCATTTGCTGGTAATCCATATTTCATAGACTTTGATTTATTAAGAGAAGATGGACTACTTAAATTAGAAGATTACAATAATATAGATTTTGGTCATAATGCAGAAGAAATTGATTATGGAAACATCTTTATAAACAAAATGAAGGTGTTAAGAATTGCGTATAACAATTCAAAAAACAAGTCAATAACTGATTTGGAGAAGTTTGTAGAAGAGGAAAAGGAATGGCTTGAAGACTATGCTTTGTATATGTCAGTAAAAAATAGATTTGATTTAAAAAGCTGGCAGATGTGGGATGATGATATAAAATTACGAAAAGAGGAAAGCCTAAATAAGTACAGAGAGGAACTGAAGGATGAAATAGATTATTGGAAGTTTCTTCAGTATGAATTTTTCAAACAGTGGAAAGCATTAAAAGAATATGTAAATAATTTAGGAATTGAATTTATAGGAGATATGCCTATATATGTAGCAGAAGATAGTGCAGATGTATGGGCAGACCCAAGATCATTCTTATTTGATATGGAGACATTAAAGCCCTTAAAGGTTGCAGGCTGTCCACCAGATATATTTTCAGAAACAGGGCAGTTATGGGGAAATCCTATATATGATTGGAAGTACATGAAAGATAATGGCTATGAATGGTGGATAAAGAGAATAAAACACAGCTTTAAAATTTATGATGTATTAAGAATAGACCACTTTAAAGGTTTTGAGTCTTACTGGTCAATACCTTATGGAGAGGAAACAGCACAAAATGGACAGTGGGTAAAGGGACCAGGAATTGAAATATTTAAAGAAATAAACAGAAAACTTGGCAATGTTAATATAATAGCAGAAGATTTAGGTTCATTAACTGAAGACACAATAAAAATGAGAAATGAAACTGGATATCCAGGAATGAAAATATTAACCTTTGCTTTTGACAGTGATGAAACAAATCCATTTCTTCCTCATAATTATGATAAAAACTTCATTGTTTATACTGGTACCCACGATAATGATACAGTAAGAGGATGGGCAGAAAAAACAGCTCCTAAGGAACAGGTAAAATATGCTGAAAAATATCTCAAAATATCTAAAGAAGAAGGATATTCCTGGGGATTTATAAGAGGAGCATGGAGCAGTATTGCTGATGTGGCAATAGCTCAAATGCAGGATTTCTTAGACCTTGGAAATGAATATAGAATGAATGTACCTTCAACCTTGGGAATTAACTGGAAATGGAGAATGAAAAAGAATGCTAATACAGTGGAATTAGCAGAAAAAATTAGTAATTTAACTGACTTATATGGAAGGTATAATGAAAAATTAAAGAAAAAGAAATAAAATTATCTAAAAGGGTTATAAATAAATAATTTAGTAATAATCAGTGTAGAAATATGTACAATTTGTGAAAAATATTATAATATGTAAGTTGTAATGAATACTGATTAATATAAGGTTATTGTATTATAGCCCTTTTTCATTTTTTCATAGTTATTGAGGGGTGAAGATAAAATGAGTGTAACAATTAAAGAAGTAGCTAAAGAAGCTAATGTTTCGCCATCAACAGTATCAAGAGTTATAGCGGATAGTCCTCAGATTAGTGAAAAGACTAAAATAAAAGTAAGAGAAGTAATAAAAAAGTTAAAATATAAACCTAATGCCATAGCAAGAAGTCTGGCAAACAGCAGAAGCAGAATAATAGGGGTTGTTCTTCCTAATGAATCACAGGATTTAATTACAAATTCATTCTTTATTCAGGCAATGAAAGGCATGAGTGAATACGCACAGAAAAAAAGGTATTATATTACATATGCTTTTAGTGAAAATGAAGAAAGTGAATATGAATATTTAAACACATTTATTTCCAGTAATTTGGTAGATGGTGTATGCTTGCTTCGTGCCAGGTCAAATGACAGAAGCATTGAATTTTTAAGAAAAATGAACTTTCCTTTTGTTGTTATAGGAAGACCTGAAAATGCAGATGAAATGTT
>CAZPRO010000148.1:0-6213 GCA_964588775.1 uncultured Clostridium sp. | reverse complement strand
TCAACTAAAAAGAACTTAGAATTAAGAGTTGCTGCTGAAAATGGTGCAACTGAAGGTAAATTTGACTTAGCTAAGAGAGCTAAAGCTGCTAACTTAGATGCTATTCATGATACAGTTCATGAAATGGCTAAGGATGAAGCTAGACATGGCAAGGCATTTGAAGGTCTTCTTAAGAGATACTTCGGTTAATACAAACCATTGAAAAATAAGAATTTTTAACAAAACGAGGTGTGTGAGTAAGCTCGCACACCTCGTTTTTATATTAAAGTGGTTGGATAAAATTTCATTATGTAACTAGATAAGAAAATTTTACAATGCTATAATGGTTATACAAACTGGAATTTGTGGAACTGGTAAATTATGTTTTTATCAACAATTAGGAGGGGCATGCGTTGTTAAATATAAAAACAGACAAGATTCAAAATAGCATTTGTGTATCAATAGTCTTGGGCATAGTATTTGGTTCTTTATGTGCCTTATTAGATTTGCTTCCATATAATAATATTTGGACTTTTTCATCATTTTCAGGTTCTCTAGGTTTTTGGGCTGTCACAGGTATGATTGTATTGATGCAATATGAAAAGTACTGGAAATCGGCTGTAGGAACATTTGTTTATTTTTCATTTATGAATGCATCGTTTTTTATAGTGCAATTTTTGATGTCTCCTATGATTGAGTACCCTAGGATATCAGAATTATCTGAGGCACTATTAGAGTCTGCTATATGGATGCTTCCATCGGCAGTCTGCGGAGCGTGTGCTTTGATAGCTTATAACGCGAAAAAAGATAATATAGTTGGAATAATTGCGTTGTCGCTGCCGATAGGATTATTGGCATATGAAGTGATTTGTCTATTTTTCTCAGTGTTATTTAATCACAAGTATTTATTTCAAACCATAGTTGACATTTTAGGAATTGTACTTTTGTGGTGTTTGTATTCAAAAGAAAAGAAAAAAATATTGCTTTTGATAATTATAACAATAGTAGTGGCCGTTTTACTATTATTAACATATATTTTTAATGGTACTATACTGTATTTTTGATAAAATATCAGTAGACTACAAAAATATTTTTTGATTAAAGAACCCGACAAATCCCAACATTGAATTAAGGATTATAACTTCATAGGCTGCACAGAAAAACTGAAGTTATAAAATTTACTGAAAAAATTAAGAAATATGTTAACAGATAACATTTACAAATTGAAATATTCGTTTAGATGTGATATATTAATAAAGTAGAATAATGTATATTAATCTATAATAAGTAGAAAATATGAAAAGAGGTACAGAGAAATGATAGTTGTTAACTGCGCATTAAGGCAAGATGATATTATTAAAATAGTTGAGGATACTGAATTTGAAGGGAAAAAAGCTTTTAAATTTAACAAGAAGCAAGGAATTCAAATTCATTTTGATGCTGATGTAAGTGACCAAGCTGCTGCGGCAAAAGCTGTAAAATCATCAATAAAAGCAACTGAATTTGGAAAAGCTTTATTTTTTAATGTAGAAGCAAGATAATATTGTTGAAACTATAAAAAACACACTAAGAAATGTTAGGAGTTACATTTCTTAGTGTGTTTTTTGTAGTTATATCTGTTGAATAATTAATAACCAGCATATAAATGCCAAGAAATATTTTTGTTGATTTTTGTGTTAAAATTATATTACATAAAATAAAAACCATGGACGTTATTGTAATAAAGTTAATATAATAAAGGTAATATAGGAATTTGTTTTGGATATGGCAATAATATGAATGATGATTGTAATAAAAATAGTGATGGCAGCAGAAATTTTTCATTTAATTTAGGGTGTGATGATATAAATGGAGGCTTTCAACAGATATATCCTGAAGTGTTTATTGTTATAGCAGAAATACTTGGAGATGTTATGGCAGGAAAACTTCCTTTTAATGTGCAGAATGCAGTAGGAAACTGGTTTGAACTAGTGGGGCAGGTTATTCTTACGTATAATGCACAACAACAGTATTTTCAAGGAGGACCGGGCAGATATTTTAATCCTGCTTACTATAATGTAAGTAATCCGTTTTGTGATTCTGGAATTACAACTGAAGGTAATTCCAGTTCAGGAACTTATATGGATCAAGGAGAAAGTGAAGATTTTTTTAATAGAAGCAATAATAATACACAAATAAATGAACTAAAGGAGCAAATAGAAAATTTAAAAAAAGAATTGGAAAATATAAAAAATAGCATAGGCATAAAATAAAGGGATTATTATGGAAAAATAAGACTATATTATACACATATACATGTCTTTTTATTAATAGTCCCTTTAAATATGACAGTTGAGATAAAATAAAAATAATGAGATAATTATTTTATAAAAATATTTAGAGAAATACGGAAGGAAAAATTATGATAAAGAAGGCTGTAGGACATTTTATTACAATAACAAATCATAAATTTTTAGTTATGCAGGGCTGTTTTAAAGTTGGTTTGTATAAGCAGGGACTGTTACACGACTTATCAAAATATACATGGGTAGAATTTTCAGCAGGAATTAAATATTATAGAGGGAATGTAAGTCCTAATGGAGTTCAAAAAATTAAAGAGGGAGTTTCTGCTGCATGGCTTCATCATAAAGGAAGAAATAAGCATCATTTTGAATACTGGATTGATTATGGAATAAATCCAAGTGAAGGTTTGACTGGAATGGAAATGCCTGTTAAGTATGTAATTGAAATGTTTATTGATAGAATGAGTGCCTCAAAAAATTATTTAAAGAATAAGTATAATAATAGAAGTTCTTTAGAATACTATGAAGCACATAAAGATGATTATGTCATTCATGACAATAGCAGAAGAATTTTAGAACTTTTATTAAATAAGCTTGCAGAACAGGGAGAAGAAGAGGTATATAAATATATAAAAAATAATATGTTAAGAAGTAATGATTATATTAAGGATATTAAATAGGCATTAGTATACAAGGAAACGGAGAATGGAGATGGAATTATGAGTTTAATGTCTACTATAGTTATAAAAGGGGAAAGTCTTAAGGATTTAAGTGACAAACTTAATAAGGAGTTATTAAAATATGATGGAAAAGAAGTGTTTGATATTAAGTTTTTATCTGAGAAAAGTGCAGTAATTATATTAAGAAATTGAGTTTTATGCATATGTAAACGTAGTTATTACATATAATAGCAACAATGTATCCATACAATTGTGGATATACATATGTAATGCTATAATGCCTTTATAAATAAAAAGGGGGCAATGTTTTATGGAAAAAAATAATTTAAAAATGAAAAAATTACTACAGACTGCACTTATGGCAGCATTATGTTTTGTTTCATTTACATTTATTCAAATTAAAATACCTTTACCAGGTGGAGATGCAAGCTCTATTCATATTGGAAATGCTTTTTGTGTTTTAGCAGCTTTGCTATTAGGAGGCTGGTATGGAGGAATTGCTGGGGCTGTAGGAATGACAATTGCAGATATATTTGATCCAGTATATATACTTGTAGCACCAAAAACATTTATATTAAAATTATGTATTGGCTTAATAACTGGATTTGTTGCACATAAAATTGCAAAAATCAGTGAAAGCAACGATAAAAAATATATTTGTAAGTGGAGCATTATTGCAGCAGTATGTGGTTTGGCGTTTAATGTTATTTTTGATCCAGTAGTAGGATATTTCTATAAACAGTATGTTTTAGGACAGCCACAGGAAGCAGCATCTATTCTGGCTAAATTAAGTGCAGCAACTACTTTTGTTAATGCTGTTGTGTCAGTAATATTAGTAGGATTTTTATATAATGTATTAAGACCAGTTTTAAGTAAAAATGGGTTGTTATTGCCAGTGAAAACTAATAAAAGTAAAGCCTGATTTACAAATTGTAGTTAGAAAAAATTTAAAAAATCACCTTATAAAATATATGATAAAATATTTTATAAGGTGATTTTTTAAATTTTTTAATGAAATTGGTATAAAATTATATTTATTTTGAGGAAGTGATAATGTGAATATATATGTTATGAGTGATATACATGGATGTTTTGATGAATTTATGAATATGCTTGAACTAATAGAATTTTCAGATTATGATAAATTATATGTTATAGGTGATGTTATTGATAGAGGGAAGGAGCCTCTTAAGGTTCTGGATTATATTATGAACCATTCAAACATTACACTTATAAGAGGAAATCATGAAAGTTTTTTTACATATTGTTATGAAAATAAGGAATATAATATGTGGTATCTTAATGGAGGCAAAATAACCCATGATTCTATTATGAAAAGGGGAAAAGAATATGAAGACAAAGTCTTTAAATATTTATTTCAATGTAAAGTTATGGCTATAGTAGAAAAGTATATACTTGTTCATGCATCCTTAAATTTTCCTGAAAATTATGAAAATATGTCATTTAAGGAATTTTTACAAGTACAAAATGAAGATGTATGCCTTTGGGGGAGAGAAAATATTGGAGCTGAAAAGCAGTTTAAGGATTATACTGTTATATGCGGTCATACACCAGTACAGGCAATTGACTGCAATATTAGAGAACCTGAAGATGTTAAAATTTTATATAGAAAAGGTACAATATATATTGATTGTGGATGCTGTTATGGAAAAGAAGCTGGGGGGAAACTGGCATGTATAAGGCTTAATGATTTAAAAGAATTTTATGTTGTGTCTTGTGTGGAATAAAAGATAAAGAGTGTATATTTTATTAAAAATTCTTTTTTTATGAATGATAAAAGACATAATAAAAAAATCTCGATAAATATATCGAGATTTTGGTGCTGGTTGTGGGACTTGAACCCACACGAAGTTACCTCCGCAAGATTTTGAGTCTTGTGCGTCTGCCAATTCCGCCAAACCAGCATAACAATTTTGCTACGAAAATTATTATAACATAAGGAAAATTATTTGACAACAATTTTCTTCTTACTTATTAATAATATTTTGTATATAAACTATCAATATGATATCATTAAAAAAATAATTTTAAAATTAATAGTGAGGTTCATTTTATGAAGGAATATAAGAATTTTTTATCTATAATGTTATTTATAAGTGGCATAGGTGTCATAATTGGAACATTTTATGACTTTAAAATAGCTCAAGTTATATTTAATGAAAGTAATAGAATGTGTATTTTTTTTGAATTAATTTGTTATTATCCATTATATATGGCACTGCCTGTTTTGGTTGGCATATTGACAGTAAGAAATCAAAATTGGAAAATTATTAGCTTTGTATTAGGTGTTTTATCAGTATTTATAACTATTACAGAAGGAGTTATATTTTTAAAAGAAAGAAACATTGTTATTATTAAAGAATATTTCTTTCCAATTATTATAATGGTATTTCTAGTCTCATGTGTAGTTCAAATACTTTTATGTAATGTACTAAAAAAAACAAATAAAGATATAATAGATAAAATTTATTTAATTTGTATTTTTGCAGTGTTGCTTATATTGTGGAAGGTTGTAACAATAAATGGGGTAAAGTTAATTATGGGTCGTGCAAGATATTGTAATATAGTACATGGAAATGGATATTATACACCATGGTATATTATTAACAGACCAAGAATGGGGAAATCTTTTCCTTCAGGTCATGTAAGTGGAGCATGTGGAATTCTTTTAATACTTTTAATACCTTTATTATTTGAAAAATTGAAAAAATATAAATATTTATTTGAAACAATAGCTGGAATATACATTTTTATATCAGCATTTTCAAGAATGATATTAGGAAAGCATATGATTAGTGATGTTAGTGCAGCAGTATTTCTAATGTGTGTAGGTTTTATGACTCTGCTTATGAATTTTGAAAAAATAAAAAAGTTAGTTGATGAAAATTAAGGTTTAAAATATTAATTATTGAAATTTTTGTAAATAAAACTGAACAATTTTCGTTTTGTAAATTTAAAAGGTAAAATGCCATTTTATTAATGGTTTTGTATTATGGATATGAAAACTATAAAATGGAGTAATAGTATGTTAAAAATTCATATTTATTTTAATTTTTAATAATATTTTTGAAAATAAAGGTTGTGACAAGCTTTAGGATTTGCTATTATAGAAAGAGGGGAGTAGCCCCTGGTGGGTCTTATTGTGCCCAATATGATTATTAAACATTATTTATTATGTGTGTTTTAATGATTATTCGATTTAATAATTAGGGAGGAGCAAATTTATATGATGTATTCAAAAGAAGTTGAAG
>CAZPRO010000147.1:0-6263 GCA_964588775.1 uncultured Clostridium sp. | reverse complement strand
TCTGAAGATTTTTCATTAACCTTCATAACAGGAGCACGTCCAAGAAGTCCTCCAAATTCAACCATATCGCCAACTTTACATCCTGGAGCTGGAATAATTCTTACAGCAGTTGTCTTATTATTAATCATACCAATTGCAGCTTCATCAGCAATCATAGCTGAAATTGTTGAAGCAGGAGTAGATCCTGGAATTGCAATCATATCAAGACCAACTGAACATACACATGTCATTCCTTCTAATTTTTCCATGTTCAATGTTCCAGCTACAACTGCGTCAATCATACCTGCATCTTCTGAAACTGGAATAAATGCACCACTAAGTCCTCCAACGTGGCTGCAGGCCATAACTCCACCTTTTTTAACTGCATCATTAAGCATTGCTAAAGCAGCTATTGTTCCATGAGTTCCAACCTGTTCTAATCCTATTTCTTCTAATATTTCTGCAACAGAATCACCAACTGCTGGTGTTGGAGCTAATGATAAGTCAACTATACCAAATGGTACATTAAGTCTCTTTGATGCTTCATTTGCAACAAGTTCACCCATTCTTGTAACTTTAAATGCAGTTTTCTTAATCATTTCTGCAACAGCATCAAAAGATTGTCCTCTAACTTGCTCTAAAGCTCTTTTTACAACTCCAGGTCCGCTGACACCTACATTTATTATTCTTTCTGCTTCTCCTACTCCATGAAAAGCACCAGCCATAAATGGGTTATCTTCTACTGCATTACAGAATACAACTAATTTTGCACATCCAAAACCGTGAGTATCCTTTGTTAAATCTGCTGTCTTCTTTATAATTTCACCCATATCACGTACAGCATTCATGTTAATACCACATTTTGAACTTCCTACATTAACTGAAGAACAAACCAACTTTGTTGTAGCTAATGCTTCTGGAATTGATGCAATAAGTCTTTTATCCCCTATAGTACATCCTTTTTGTACTAAAGCTGAAAAACCTCCAAGAAAATCAATTCCTATTGTTTCTGCAGCCTTATCCAATGTCTGTGCAAATTTAACGTAATCTGTATCATTGCTTGCTCCTGCAATAATTGACATAGGAGTTACAGATACTCTTTTATTAACTATAGGAATACCAAATTCAGTTTCAATTTGATTTCCAACTTTAACAAGATTTTCTGCTGATTTTGTTATTTTATCATAAATCTTTGTTCTTGCCTTTTCTCCATCAGGATCAATACAGTCAAGAAGAGAAATTCCCATTGTAATTGTTCTTACATCAAGTTTTTCTTCCTCAATCATCTTGATTGTTTCTAATATATTATTAGTATTCATGTTTTTAAGTCCTCCTCGATTATAGTGAATGCATAGATTTAAATATTTCTTCTTTTTGAATTTTAATTTCTACCCCAAGTCTTTTTCCTTCTTCATTTAAACCTTTCTTCACATCATCGAAGCTGCCCTTCATATCTTTAATATCAAGAACCATAATCATTGTGAAAAACTCCTGCATTATAGTCTGGTTAACATCCAAGATGTTTATATTAAAATCTAACATTTTTTGACTTATGCCAGCTATAATCCCAACTCTATCTTGTCCAATTACTGTTAATATTGCTTTCATACCTATCGCTCCATTTCCTTGTATTATTTTTTGCAATATCTTAATTCTACATTTTATATATTATTTTGTCAATTGAAATCATGAACGTTATGTTGATTTTTCATTTTAATGTTCACAAATTAAAAATAGATAATCTATACAAAAATATTACTTATTCATTTAGATACCTTGATGCTGCAATTAAAATTACAAATCCCAAACTTGGAATATTTATTTTTTTTATATTTACTATAACTTGTGCTATTAATGCAATTAAAAATAGTGCTGATGTGAAAGCTGCTTTGAATTTATTTATTTTTAGATTGCTTTCCTTAATCTGTTCAATCAAATTCTTTCCATTTACTTTACAGTACTGTATTGCTATGAGCATGCTTATGGCTATAAAAATTATCATAATTATTTTAAACACTATATTTACATTGCCTGTCTTAACCATAATTGAAACCATTATGGATATGCTGCTATATAGTATACTTAATATAATTGAATACTTTAGCGAATAATAATAAGCAATGTATGCTGCTATAAGCATAACTACCAATGACAAAATGTTTTCAACACAAAATATTGGACACCATTGTATTGCTGCAACAACTATAACTGCAAACATTCCTCCAAATTTATCTAAACTTCTTAATATGTACCCATTATTTAAAATCTGAAATAAAGCAACTGAAACTATACATGTTACAATTAAAACAAAAACACTAAATATTGATACTCCTAATTTAATCTTATCTTCAACTAATTCAAACACTTGAAGCATGGAATAATTAGGATTAAACATAGCAGTTATGCTTTCAAGCGTTATTGTAAATATAGCAATTTTAACAAAATTGAAAAAACTCATTTTCTTTTTACACTGAAACAATCTTTTTGTTAAGTTATCTTCTTTGTAATATAAGTAAATAACCAATAAACAAATAACTGCAGTAACTATCTGTATTATTCCTATTAATACTATCATCTTGTTGAATTTTAAATAATCACATATTTCTTCATAATCAAATTCTATCATAACTCCTGAAGCAAATAATGCAAAAAGCAATAGTTCAATTAACTCAATAAGAATAGTTCCTTTTATTCCTTTGTTAACAATACTTCTTAATTGATTTTTCTCTTTAATTTCCATAATACAACCTCCTTGTAAATACAATTTTACAATACTTGTTAAACTCTTTTATTATTTATTTTGTAAAATGTACTTAAAAAGTTGTAAAATGCATTTTAATTACAAAAAATAATAATATCAAGTTTAAAATAACTTTTATTATCTTCCTTATATATACTAATATTAATCTGCCCATCATATTTTTTTACTGCTTTTCTTATATTAGTTAATCCAAATCCATGATTTAAAGTATCCTTTTTACTTGTTTTTTCACATACTCCCTCAATTTCTGTTAAATTTAAAAAAGAAATGAAATGCATATTACCTTTACTTTTTAGTTTTATATATATGGTTTTATTATTATTATTAATTTTATCTAATGCTTCAATTGAATTATCTAAGGCATTTGAAAAAATTGTACATATATCTATAGGGTCTGCTTTCATTGATTGGTCAAATTGTCCTGCCAATTCTATATTAATATTATTTTTTCTTGCTATAATATTTTTTTCATTAATAATTGCATCTGCTATGTCATTTCCAGTTCTTATATCTTTATTTATGTTTCGTATAATATTTCCCATTTCATTTATATATTCTTTTATTTCATCATATCTTTTTTCTTCAAGAAGAAGATATATACAGTTCATATGATTATTCATATCATGTCGTATTCTTCTTGTTTCTTTTTGTGTTTCTTCATATGCCTTAAAATGTTTTAATTGTGCTTTAAAATAATATTCATTTATTTCTGCTATTTTTTCATAGTATTTAGCACTACTCCCTTGAAAAACAAAAGTTATAATTGCAAATTCCAAAAGAATAATAATACAATTACATACAACTATAAATATCCATGCATAACTTCTATTAATTCCAAGTTTATCAATTGAAAGTACAAAATAATCAATAAACACAAGAAATATTCCAAAAGCACTTAATGTGTATTTTTCCCATTTCTCAAGGTATTTCCTGTTATTAACTATTAATGCGTATTTTCCCCATTTTTGTTTGCTGTCAACAATTAAGCAAAGCAATAATAAAAGCATAACATCAAAAATCCACATTTTATTATTACCTGTATTAGATAATGTTTTCATTGATTTCACACTTAAATATGCTATAGAAATAGGTATCATAAAAGCTGATAAGGCAATTCCTATTGATGGTATAACTAAAAAAAGACCTCCCATGAATTTATCATTTCTTGTAATAAGAAAAAACACCACAAAAAATATAAAAACGGTTATTAAATACATATTTGTATTAAATATTTTTATAACTTTTTCAAGAAACATAATGATAAAATATGCTTCTATGTAATATACCCAACTGCTATTATTTAAAAAGCCTTCTTCTAAGAAAATGTATTTTAATACTGCAAAAATACATACAAGAAATATAAAACCACCAAAAATCAGACATAAATCATTCATAACATCATCCTGTTAAAAAAACTAATCATTTTTTCTTTGAATTCTGCAGCATTATTACGGCTTATTGGAACTTCCTGCTCATTATCAAGTATTATAGCCTTTCCATTATAGGACTTTATATTATTCAAGTTTACAATATAGCTTTTATGTGGTCTGTAAAAACTATCTCCAGGCAGTTCAGTTTCCATATCACTTATTTTCTTTCTTACTGTTATCTTATCCCTTTTAGTATATATATCAATATAAACATTATCTGCCTTAATATATTTTATATCATCAACATCCAATATTATGGTGCTGTCTCCGGATATGACACATAACTTGTTTTTTTTTGAATATATCTCTTTAATCTTATCCAAAACTTTATATAGTCTATCAGCATTTATAGGTTTTGGAATAAAATTAAATGCATCTATATCATATCCATCAACAGCCATTTCCATATGACTTGTAACAAGAATTATTGGCTTATCTATTCCTCTGCTTCTTAAAATTTCAGATGTTCTTATTCCATTAATTTTTTCCATTTCTATATCCATAAAATATATATCAAACTCATTATCACTTTCTTCTAAATACTCCAGCAGCCCTTCTCCACTATCAAAAATTTTTACTAAAACATCAATACTATCATAATAATTATTTAATAATAAATTTATTTTCTCTTGATAAATAATTTCATCTTCACATACTGCTATTCTCATGTTTCCTCCTAATAAGTATTTTAAAAATAAATTCCTATAACACAAAGAAAGAGCCATATTAAATGTCTCTTTCTTTGTGTTATAGATTTTTCATTACCTATACATCATTATACATTATTATTTATTCCAAGTACAGGAATTTAACTATTCTTTCTATAATATAAGCATTTCATTTTCATCAAACTGAAACTGTGGTCCATATGCTACTTCCCAATAATATCCTTCTGTATCTTGAAAATACCCATGATATCCTCCCCAAAAAGTTTCAACAGGTTCTTTTGCAATTTTTCCTCCTGCTTTTTTTACATATTCAATTGTTTTATCTACATCTTCTTTAGATGGAACATTATAAGCAAGAGTAATGCCAGAAAAACCATTTCCATAAGCAGGTGGATTTTCTGCATTAATATCCTCTGCTAATGCCTGAAGAGGATATAATTCTAATTTTGTTCCATATGTATTAAAAAACACAACCTGAGGATTGTCCCCTTTCTCATTTGTTTTAAAGCCCAGTCCATCACGGTAAAATTTTAATGCCCTTTCCATATTTTTAACACCTAAACATATTACATTCATTCTATTCATAAATATCATCTCGCTTTCTTTCATTTAATTATATTTTATACTTATAATATTTTTTAATCTTGTAAAAAAGCGACATCTTTATTTGCATATTTTAATGCCTGTTTTGGTGTCATACTATGATACTTTTTAAAATTATTTAAGAAATGAGCCTGATCATTAAAACCATAGTTGAAAACCAAATTCATTATATTAGGTTTATTATTAATAATATTATTCCAAACAAACTGATATCTTATAAGGTCTGCCATCTTCTTTGGTGATATTCCTATATTTTCTTTAAATATACGCTGCAGTTGTCTTTCTGAAATATACGTATTACTGCACAAATCATTAATTTTTATGTTTCCTTTATTCTTAATTATAAAATCAATACTATTTAATAAATTATTGTTAACTTTTACATCATCAAGATATGACATTAGTAAATTCTCAGCAAAAGATATCCTCTTAAAAAAATCCATTTCTGTTTGAACATATTCCTTAATTATTCTTATAAACTTAAAATATATATCAGCATCACATACATTATTGCTTACATATTTAAGGGAATCATTAGAAAATAAAATAACAGACCATGCAAAAAATCTTATTCCAAAAATAGTTTTATTATCATAATTATTTGATACAATACATGTATTGTCACTAATCCCACAAAATTTACAATCTATGGAATTAGTCATATAATCACATGTAAAAATTATATCCATACAAGTATCTGGAGTTACAAAAACTTCTTTATCAATATTATAATTATCCTTTATACCTAAAGATAATTTATTAGTCCAAAAACATCTTATATAAGGTTTAAGAATATTTCTAGGCATAATTTCTAAAATACCG
>CAZPRO010000146.1:0-6279 GCA_964588775.1 uncultured Clostridium sp. | reverse complement strand
GACTCTCTTTGTGCTAAACTCCATTACCTACTATTCTTATCAACGGCTTTAACTTATTTTAATTATATGCATTTTCACTAATTTCAGCTACCATTATTATTGTTGATTTCAGTTGTATTTCACAGGTTTTTCTTTATTTTTCTTTAGTTTTCTTTATTTTTCTAAAAAATCAATAATTTTTTATTTAATATTATTGAATAATGCGTCATATTGAAATTGCTTGTACAAGTTGGTACTATATACATATAATTTAAAATAATCAAGGAGGTAAAATTTCATGAAAATCCAAAATGCAGCTTTAATAGGTATGGGTGCTGTAGGCAGTGTATATGGCAAATTATTATTTCAAAAATATAAAGATAACTTTTTTGTTATTGCCAACAAAGATAGAAAAGAAAAAATAATCCAAAATGGAATCACTGTAAATGGTGAAACCTTTTATCCTAATATTTTAGATGACAATTCAAAAAATAAATCTTTAGACTTAATTATCATTACAGTAAAAAATTATAGTCTTGATAATGCAATAGATGACTTGAAAAATTTAGTTAATGAAAATACCATTCTTCTGCCCTTATTAAATGGAGTAACTGCAACAGAAAGACTTAAAACAGCCTTTCCTTCAAATGTGGTATTTTATGGTTTATCCATGGGAATTGATGCTGTAAAAAATGAAAAGGAAGTTATAAACACAGTTAATGGAACTATTCAGTTTGGATATGCTGATAATAGAAGCATAAAACCCGAAGTATTAGCTGTTCAGGATTTTCTTGAAGAAGCTAATATAGACTGTGCTGTTTTTAAAGACATGAAACGAATGGTGTGGAAAAAGTATATGCTTAATGTTGGATGGAATCAGGTTTCTGCCCTTACTAATGCAACTTACGGGGAATTTTTAAAAGCACCTTATATTAAAGAACTTATAGAACGTGCAATGCTTGAAGTAGTTCATGTAGCTAAGGCTTTAAACATTAATCTTACTGAAAAAGATGTTACAGAAATAAATTCCCTTATGGACAGCTTTTCACCTTCTGGAAAAACTTCAATGCTACAGGATATGGAAAAGAAAAAAATAAGTGAAGTAGATTATTTTTCTGGCACATTACTTAAATATGGAGAAAAACTAAACATTGAAACTCCTGTAAATGAAATATTATATAAACTTATCAAATCTATTGAAGCTTTATATTAATATATAAAGCTTTTTTAGTATATTCTAGTTTTTCTTGTGATTTTCAGCAACAAATCTAATAATTATACTTTCAAGGGTTTAATAACTTTTTTAAACAGGGTTCAAGAAGAATCCCTTCTTTTGTTGGATAATCATAACTACTGCTTACTTTTATGCAATAACTTATAAACTCACAAGCTTTCATGGCACTTTCTACTAATGTTTTTCCTTCCATAAGACTTCCTGAAACCATTGCTGTAAAAATATCTCCTGTTCCCGGGTAACTTTTTGGAAGCTTTTCATTAACTATCATAGTACTATTTTTAACTTCATACACAAAAGTTCCTATTTTACTGTTATCTATGGGTACACTGGTCACTATAATGTTCTTAACACCAGTTAATTTCACTATATTTTTACATATAACTTCAATTTCATTTTTAGAAACATTATTTTTTATTTCATATCCCCCAATTAAGCAGGCTTCTGTATAATTGGGAGTTATTACATAAGAGTAGGATATTAATTTTTTTAAATATTTAATATATTCCATATTAAAATTGCTATATAACTTCCCATTATCTCCACAAATAGGATCAAAAACCATGAACCTTTCATATAATTTATATTTTTCAATACAATTTATAATATTGTCTATTGTTCCTAGATACCCTATAAATACTCCATCAAATTCTATATTCTGTTCATTATAATGATTAAATGCATTTTCTACATAATTATTGCATCTAATTATGTGCGGCTTTCCAAATCCACCTGTGTGTGTGCTTAATATCATTGTTGGCACTGGACATACTTCAATGCCCATAATAGATAATACTGGAATAATATTAGTCAATGCTGCTTTTCCAAAACCACTTAAATCATGAATAACTGCCAGTCTCTTTATAGGTTTTTTAATCATATTTATTTAGCATATCCTTTCTTCTATTAATAAAATTTAATCTCTGTACCACAGCCATGAAATTTTATCTTATTTCATTAATAATATCCATTATCATATTTACTCTATAGAAAGGTGCAATAAAATAAAATCCATCACTAATTTCTTTCAATTTTCTGCACATACTAACAGCAAGTTCGGTTCCAGCCTTCTGTCCTTCCTCTTTTGTCATATTAACATTGAATCTGTCCATATATGCTTTAGGAATAGTTACTCCTGGAAGTTCATTATTTAGAAACATTGCATTTTTATAACTTACTATAGGAAGAATTCCTGCTAAAATTTTAACATTTACACGTTCTTTTATAGTTTTTAAAAATTCTACTGCATCATCATCATATATGGGCTGTGTCAAAAAGAACTTAGCTCCTTTTTCCATTTTCTTAACCATACGTTCATATTCTATTTCCTTATTTCTTACATTTAAGTTTAATGCTCCTCCATAATATACATTGTCATGATAAAATAACTCTTCATTCATATTGTTTACAAGTTCAAGAAGTCTAAATGAGTTTAAGTTAAACACACTTTTAGTATTAGGTGCACTTACATCGGATACAGGATCCCCTGTAATACATAATAGATTTCTTATATCATCAATATAGCCTGCCATAATTCCAGATCTTAAGGCATTTGTATTCTTATCCCTGCAGCATATATGAGGCATAACGTCAATTCCTATTTCTCTTTTTATCTTTGAACCAATAATGAAGGAATCTGCACGCACCCTTGACATTGGCGAATCAGGTATAGTAACTATATCTATATTGTTTTCTTTACACAGCTTTGCACCAGCAATAATTTTTGTCATATCAGTATCCATAGGAGGTGACAATTCTACTGCATAACAGAATTCATTATTTTCAAGTTTTTCTCTAAATATATTTCTATGTACTTTTATATTCTCTTTTTTCTTATCTATTTCCTCATCTGAATTTCTTCTATTGTCCTTTTTTTCAAATTCCATGATTTCTGATATTTTTCTTATATATTGAGGATTAGTTCCACAACAGCCACCTAATATAGAAACTCCATAGTCCTTAAGAACCTTAATTTTTTTTGCAAAATATGAAGGATTGTTTGGATATAAAGTTCTCTCATGAATTATTTCAGGAAAACCTGCATTAGGTAATACAGAAATTATTCTATTTTTATTACATATAGATTTTGCCATTTCAATCAAATAACTTGGACCCGAACCACAATTTAGCCCATATGCATCTATTTCCTTTACCTTTTCAGCCAATGCAAAGATTTTGTTTACACTGTATCCATCTCTTGTAAACTTGTCAGGATTAAAAGCAAAAGATGTTAATATAAAAGCTTCTGGTTTTTTGCTTTTTATATATGGACATATTTTATCTAAATATGTAAGACTGCTATAGGTTTCAAAAATAAAAATATCAATGCCCTTTTCCAAAAAAGTATCTACAATATATTTATATTCATTATAAACATCTTGGCTATATTCATCTAAATTATTTTCTTCTCTTATTGGTCCTATACTAGCACCAATAAATACCTTTTTCCCTAATGCTGCTTCCTTTGCAATATCAATTCCTGCAATTATTATTTCCTTTAACTGATTTAAATTAACCTTTAAATCATGTGTGTTACATGAAAAAGTATTTGTTCTTATAAGTCTAGCTCCTGCATCAATATATCTGTCATGTATTTCTTTTATAGTTTTTTTATGATTCAAATTTGCAAGTTCACAATAATAAACATCATTACCTGTTAATTCTGAATAATATGTTCCCATAGCCCCATCAGTAAGCAGGATGTTTTCTTTTAAATATTCTCTTATATTCATATGTCTCCCCAATCCTATATAATTAATAATTATTATCTATTACCTACTATATCATATCTTTTCCTATTATTAAATAAATAAAATACAAAAAAACAAGCAGCACTGCAATTAAATTAAATTCCAATACTGCTTGTTTATCTCTGCTATCAGCCACTCTTTTCCAAAAATATACAAATAATTCTATTCCATATTTTCCTCAGAAACAACTTCCTCTTCTACTATGTCATCCTCAACTATTTCTCCACCTACAGATGTTGCAGGATCTTTTATTGGTTCTTCAACAGGAGGATCCATGGATGGCTGTTGTTGTTCTTCTTCATTAACATCTGGCTGTACATTTATTATAACATCATCTTTAGGCTTACTTAAATTAGTGTCACCCACATTTTCTCCTTCTACAACAATTTCATTACCACTTGTTTGTGAATCTGTTGGAATATGAGTAATATTACCATTTTGAGAATCATTATTAAATGAACCTTTTTCCTCTGTCTTTGGTTCTTCCACTTTTACATCCACTGATTCTGCATTAATTTCAACTGTTTTGTCATTCCATTGAATTACATTTTCTTTATCTTTAATAAGTTCAGTTATTTCCTTAACAGGTGCAGTATCCAAAGCTTCCTTACCATTACCTGCCATTTGAACCACTTCATATCTTCCAAGACTGATCCCCTTTGTTTTTGCTTCTTCTACATCTTTCTGTTTTCCTTTTACAAATGTAACAGTTTCTGATTTAAATGAAGATTTAATAGCACCTTTAATTGTTTCTTCATAATTTTTATCATCATCCTTGCCTACTAAAGCAAAAGCAACAAGAACATCCTTATTCTTTTCTAAATATTTCTTTTCCACCAATTGATTTTTTATATTTTCTATACCATCAGTTATACTTAATCCTTCTATCTTACTATAATCCAGGCTTCTTCCATCATTGTTCATACCTTCTGCCTTTATTATATTTTTATCACTATCTACTTCTATCTGAATGCTTGGATTTACATCAAGACTAACAATTGCATATGCTTCCTGCTTATATGAAATCTGATAAAAGAATGTAAATGCTATAAACAATACTGCTGCTATTGAAGTCATTACCTTCATAAAAGAATATTTTTTCAAATATACAATATTACCAGACTTAATTATATCTTCATCAAAGTAAAAAATCTTTTTTCCTACATCCATATTCTTCTTCTTTACGATTTTTTCCATATAACCAGAATCATTCATAATAATTGCATAATCTGATTTTATTTCCATTATAATGCCTTTATTCACTATATCACCTACTTCCTTATCCAGTTTTTTAACAAGGTCATATTTTCTGTAATTATAACCACAACAGAAATAATAAATTTCTTACTTCTTTTTACAACCTTTTCTGTAACATTAAATCTAGTCACAATTTTACTTATAGGCAGTCTTTTCTTTTCATACATAAAATCAGTAAGATCCTTTTCTTTACTAATCTGCTTTGATAAATTAATTGCATTAATCCTTGTTGCCTGTTGCTTGGGAGCTTCCTCAACTAAATCTTCCAAACCGAACCCAAAGGAACTGATTGTTTTCTTAAATAGAGCTATTTCATCAATTAATTCTCTATTTTCTTCTTCTTTTTCAATATACTCATCTTTAAGATCCATTCCGTTGTCAACAAGTTCTTCAAAAGAAGAATGTTGATGCCGTTTTTCGCTTTTTAAATAATTTTTTATTCTGCTTGAGATAACAAGTTTTGCAAAAGAAATAAAATGCCCTTTATCATCATCAAACCTTTCAATTGCTTCATTAAATGCAAGTAATCCAATACTTACCTCTTCATCATTTTCACAAGAAACATACCGGCCTGTTACTTCTGAAATTGTCTTAACTATAAATGGCATATGTTTCTCAATAAGATTATCAGTACCTATAGATTCACTTAAATTTAATTCCCTTAAGACACATTCGAGCATATCCTCTGCTCCTTTCCGTTCACTATATAATACATACCTTTAAATAAATTTTGGTACTTTTTTTGCTTTTAAACTATTTTTTTATTTAACAAATAAATATGATATCACATTATTATTTAATGAATAATAACTTTATCTTAAAATTATATTAATTATTTCTTCTTCACTTAATTTTCACTTTTCTTTACTATAATTTATGAATTTTTATTATATCATGGTTATACTTTATAATGCAAACGTAAAAAAGAACTGGTTTGAGTCAAGTAAAAGTTGGCAATTATTTTTGACAAAAAATCTCTTTTTTTATTATCCATTATTTTACACCTGTTTTCTACTATTTCCCCTACCCAAAATTGATAATTAATTATAACCAATATCA
>CAZPRO010000145.1:0-6311 GCA_964588775.1 uncultured Clostridium sp. | reverse complement strand
GTTTCACCACTTCTATGAGAAACTACTGCAGTATATCCTGCTCTGTTTGCCATTTCTATAGCGTTTAATGTTTCTGTTAATGTTCCTATTTGATTTAATTTTATAAGAATTGCATTAGCAACACCTTTTTTAATTCCTGTTTCTAATCTCTTAGTGTTAGTTACAAATAAGTCATCGCCAACAAGCTGAACCTTTTTGCCTAACTTTTCAGTTATAAGCTTCCAGCCTTCCCAGTCTTCCTCTGCCATACCATCTTCAATTGAGATTATTGGATATTCATCAACCCATTCTTCAAAGAATTTAACCATTTCTTCTGATGTGAATGTTTTTCCTTCATGCTGCAAAACATATTTGCCATCTTCATAATATTCAGATGATGCAGCATCTATAGCAATAAACATTTCTTCACCTGGCTTATAACCTGCTTCTTTTATTGCTTCAATAATAACATCCAAAGCCTCTTTGTTGCTTTTTAAATCTGGAGCAAATCCTCCTTCATCACCTACACCAGTTGAATATCCTTTTTCGTTCAATATTTTCTTTAATGTATGATATACTTCTGCACACATTCTTAAAGCATTACTGAATGTGTCAGCACCAGCTGGCATAATCATAAACTCCTGCAAATCTACTGAATTATCAGCATGTGATCCACCATTTAATATATTCATCATTGGTACAGGTAATACCTTTGCATTAACTCCTCCAATGTATCTATATAAAGGCATATTTATTGCATTAGCTGCTGCATTGGCAACTGCAAGAGATACTCCTAATATTGCATTAGCACCTAATTTCCCTTTATTATCAGTTCCATCTAAATCTATAAGCATTTTGTCTATAGCTGTTTGATCAAATACATTTTTTCCTATTAATTTTTCAGCAATTGTTTCATTTACATGTTTAACTGCATTTAATACACTTTTGCCTAAATAATAGTTTTTATCCCCATCTCTCAATTCAACCGCTTCATACATTCCTGTTGATGCACCTGATGGAACTGCCGCTCTTCCTATTGTTCCATCTTTTAGATATACTTCTACTTCAACAGTTGGGAAACATCTTGAATCTAATATTTGTCTTGCAACTACATCTACAATTTCTAAATAGTCCTTCATTTCATAATCCTCCTTAAATCTATATTACAAGAGAATTATATCATAACTGAAAATCATTCTCAACTTTTTCTTTATCCAATCTTCTATAAGCTGGTAATATTTTAAATATTAATTATTCCATCTATAAATTTCATGTTCATTTTATAAAAACCTAAAATCTTATTGTATGAAGTGTGCGATTCATACAATAAGATTTTAGGTTTAACAAACTAATATGTATATTTATTAATTTGTTAGTAAGGAGCATTTTTAGGTTACGCAATGATTAACCTTTATAACTTCTTTGTTGTGTGCAGAGAAAGAAGTTTTCTTATTTCAATCAGCTTGCTCAATTGAAAACAATTCTCATTTAAATAATACCTTGCCATTCCAATTCTGTCAATATATTTTTCTTAAATACAGTATCATTTTTTATTTTTTCAGCATAATCTAGACTATAGCAAAAGTTTTTTATAAGTTGATTAACAAAAAAGCGAGATGATTTATTCTATGAAAAAAGACATATTAACCCTTGATAAAATGCCAATTGGATCAAAATGTACTGTTATTTCATTAAATGCATCTGGACCTATTCATCGAAGATTTTTAGACCTTGGATTAATCGCAGGAACAAAAATTGAAGTTCTCCAAAGAAGTCCTTCAGGTGATCCAGTTGCCTATTTTATAAGAGGTGCAGTAATTGCATTAAGAAGTGAAGATGCTTCTAAAATATTAGTACAATCTGTATAAATATTTTATATAAACTTAATTTTGCAATAATATGGGAGGATTTTTATGGGATTAACAACTCAATCAACGGGCTTAAATGCCATTGAAAAGAATCTAAACCTAAATAGAACTTCCGATAACAAAATTATAGCTCTAGCTGGTAATCCTAATGTTGGTAAAAGTACTGTATTCAATGCTCTTACAGGATTAAAGCAGCATACAGGAAATTGGCCTGGCAAAACAGTAACTAATGCCACAGGAACATGTACTCATAAGGGAAAAAACTTTACTCTCGTCGATATTCCTGGTACTTATTCTCTTATGGCAAATTCAGAAGAAGAAGAAGTTGCACGTGATTTTATATGCTTTTGCAATCCAGATGCTGTAATTATTGTAATAGATTCAACATGTATTGAAAGAAATCTTAATCTTGTCTTACAGACAATTGAAATCACCAAGAATGTAATTGTGTGTGCAAATCTTATAGATGAAGCAAAAAGAAAGGGTATAACTATAAACTTTAATAAGCTTTCCAAGCTTCTTGGTGTTCCCGTTGTTCCAGCTAGTGCAAATACAAAATATGGTCTAGATAAACTTATGGATACTGTATTTTATATTACTGAAAATAAATCATACTATTCTCCATGCAACATAAATTATGACAGCACAATTGAAAAAACAATTGATTCAATATGTAAAGTTCTATCACCAATTATACAGGATAAAATAGATCTTCGATGGACTGCACTTAAACTTTTGGAAAATGATCCATCTCTTTTAATTTCATTAAAAAATTACTTAGGCTTTGATATATATGAAAATGAACAAGTATCACAGATTATAAATGATTCACTAAAAATACTTAAAGATAGTAATATTACTCTTGAAACTTTTAAAGATAAAATAGTATCCTGTATTGTAAAAGAAGCTGAAAAAATAAGTCAGGCTACCGTATCATATAATATTGAAAAATATAATAATGGCGACAGGAAATTTGACAGTATACTTACATCTAAAAAATTTGGTATTCCCCTAATGCTTCTATTTTTATGTATTATCTTTTGGATTACAATAACAGGTGCAAATTATCCTTCACAAATAATTTCATCATTTCTCTTTTTCATTGAAACTAAACTTACAAATTTATTTAACTACCTAAACGCACCTTCTTGGCTTGAAGGAATCCTTGTTCAAGGAATGTACAAAACCCTTGCATGGGTTATTGCTGTAATGCTTCCACCTATGGCAATATTCTTTCCAATTTTTACTCTTTTAGAAGACTTAGGCTACCTTCCTCGAATTGCATTTAATCTTGATAATTTTTTTAAAAAATCTTGTGCCTGTGGCAAACAGGCTCTTACTATGTGTATGGGATTTGGATGTAATGCTGCTGGAATTGTTGGCTGTAGAATAATAGACTCACCAAGGGAAAGACTTATTGCCATAATAACAAACAACTTTGTACCATGTAATGGTCGATTTCCTACACTTATTGCAATAATTACCATGTTCTTTGCTGGCACATTTATGAGTCCTTATAATTCAATTATCTCTTCAATACTTTTAACAGGTGTAATATTATTAGGAGTTTTTATGACCCTCTTTATTTCAAAGATTCTATCAAAAACCATATTAAAAGGATTTCCTTCTTCTTTTACATTAGAACTTCCTCCTTATCGTAAACCCATGATATGGCGTATAATAATACGATCCATTTTTGATAGAACTTTATTTGTTTTAGGAAGAGCTGCCATAGTCGCTGCCCCTGCTGGTATAATAATATGGCTTCTTGCAAATATACATGTAAACAGCATTAGCCTTCTTACTCACTGTGCAGCTTTTCTTAATCCTTTTGCTCATCTTATAGGTCTTGATGGATATATTTTAATGGCATTTATTTTAGGATTTCCTGCTAACGAAATAGTGCTTCCTATAATTATTATGAGTTATATGGCAAAAGGCTCTTTACTGGAAATTAATGATTTTTCAGTTCTAAGAAACCTATTAGTTGAAAATGGATGGACCTGCCTTACAGCTGTAAATGTTATGATTTTTTCTTTAATGCACTGGCCTTGCAGTACAACCTGCCTTACTATAAAAAAGGAAACTCAAAGCATTAAATGGACTGCTGTTTCATTCCTTGTACCAACAATAACAGGAATAATTATATGCTTTACCTTAACCACCATTACAAGATTTTTAGGACTAATTTAATTTACTGCAAATATTAAAATATCTTCTTTTAACTCAATGTGTGTATATAAAAAAAGCTATGACTTAAGTAATTTTTTATCTCTTAAGCATAGCTTTTCTATTTTATTTACTTTTTAATACTTTCATAGAGTTTAAAATTGCATTAATATTCACACAGTTTTCATATATGCTGAATATTTTTTCTTTTATCATTTATAGAGATTTAACTCAATATGATCCAGTTTCTAAAGAATACTGTTGGGTCAAGCAAGTTATAGAACACTTAAATACAACTTATAAAGTTTCTTAATGATGTAGGGAAATAACAAATGGTGCGGTTTATGTTTTTCCCTTTGGGTTGCTTACTACAACTTTTTATGCCTACATCCCTACAATTACTGGCATCCATTAAATGAGCTTACTTAACTAAAGGATATTTATAATATGCCAGCAAATTTCATAACATACTTTACACTATCATAATCATTTGTTAATCATAAAATAATTATTCTAAGTACGTATCAAATTTTGGAGCCTGTAATAATTTTGGTGAATCCCCAGTTGTATTACTCTTACAGCATGTATACTTATAGCCTTCAAATACGCTTCCATTAACTACTGGTACAATACTAATTGCTAAAGCCAATGCCCCTGGAATCTTATAGATAGCTTCACTTATTAGCATATAAGCTATTAGAACAGATTTTTCTATGTTAGGTAACCTTGTATTAAAATACATTCTCATTCCATCCTTCTTTATAAATTTAAAAATTTTATTTCCATCCATCTCCACCTCTTCAATTTTTTCTATTAAATCCTTTTGTCTCCATTCACAATTTACTAACATTATCATAATAACATCCTCCCTTAAAATAGACTTAATACAATCTTTATATCCTGTTTAAACATTTACATTGTTATTTTTTGTCACTACTTAGTGACACTTTTATTATATTATCCCAAATTGATAGTGACAACATTTAAATTTGCTATTATTTCGTTATTTTAATACTATATCCATTATTTATCTTAAATTTGCTTTCAATAGCTATCTCTTTCTTACTTTTTTAAATTCATACCTATAAATTTATTTTTTACATAATAAAAGAGTCCATCTAAAATAGATTGAACTCTAAAACTAATATTTTAAACTTCTTTTAAATCTTTTAAAAGTGCCTGAATTAATTCTGTAGATAAGTTCTTTCTGCTATAGAATAACTCTATATAAGATAAATATTCTTCCTCAGAATTAATAACTTGAATTATTTTATCATTCCAATTTCTCTTAATAATCACCTTCTTATTATTTCTTAAAGCTTCGAGCCCTTCTATTAACAGTTTTTTGGCAAATTCATATTTAACTTCAGTCATTTTATTTATAACATCAACTGATGGATACTTTTTATATATATAAGCATATGAAAAATCGTAATAAGCTTTTGTAAGAACAAAATCATCATATAATATGTATGCATCTTCTTCATTTTTTACTGTTCCAAATACTCTCTCCATTGCAGCATATGTTATAATCCATACGTTTCCTGCCTGCTTTATTTCATTTTGTTCAAATTTTCCTCTTTCAATTGCCTTTCTTATCGTTGAACCATTGGACAATCCCCACTTTTCTGCAGCTTCAGTTAATGTCATAATTGCAGATAAATCTTTACCAGCTTCTTCCTGCTTTGTTTCATACATAGCTTTAATATCTGATTTTTCTAATCTTCCACTAAATAGTTTTAATCTGTTTCCATACTGATCATATTGATTAGAAATGACAAGTACTTCTTCATCTTTGTATAATAAATCATATATATCATCAATATTTAAAATTGCAGTTTTTTGTTTATCATTAATTACATGATATACAGCTGCAGGATATAGTCTCCTGTTTTCTGATGTTATTATAGTTATCTCCATATATCAAACGCTCCTAATTTTCTCTTTTATCATTATTATCATAACATTTTATAAATTATTTTATTAAAAATAAATTTCTTCATTAATTAAAATTATAACATATTATTACTTATCATTATATTGTTAACTTAACTCAGTTTGAGTAAAGAATTTACTTCTACATTATTTTGAATAAAAGAAATTTAGTCGCCTGAGATACTATTTATTGTTCATTTCTACAGGATATCCCCGTAACTACATGTATCACTGCCATTTTATAGAACATGAAAATCATGATATGATGCAGTCTGTGAAAGTTATTGATAATTCTTTTACTTCTGATTAACTATTATTTTACTTTATAAATATAATTAGGAGCCTAATTTATGGCTCCTA
>CAZPRO010000144.1:0-6316 GCA_964588775.1 uncultured Clostridium sp. | reverse complement strand
AATAGGCATTGACGGACTTGCTATTGTGTCAGCTATTATTGCCAAGAAGGATATTGAGAAAGCAGCAGAAGAAATTAAGGAAGAGTTTAAAAGATTATACTATTGAATGTATAGAGAGAAAGTCAATATAAAAAATATATTGACAAAAAAAGTAAATAATATATAATAAAGTCATAGGAACTAAGTAATTTTATAGCATATCGAGAGTTTATTAGTTACTATAACAAGGCATTAAGCCGTAAGGTACCCCCTAAGTTCTTGAACTTAGGGGTATCCTTTTATATAAAAATATTTTTATAGATGAATATTTAAGTTAAATAGGGAAAGTATTATAGATAAAAGATTTACATTTAATAAATTTAGTTAGGGAAGGGGTTGTTGTTATGGATGAGGAAATTAATTATAGGCTTGGTCTTGATATTGGTATTACTTCAGTTGGTTGGGCTGTAATAAATCTGGACAAGAAAAGAATTGAAAATTTAGGAGTAAGAATATTTAATGCGGCAGAAAATCCTAAAGATGGTTCATCACTTGCACTTCCACGAAGATTAGCAAGAGGTAAGAGAAGATTATTAAGAAGAAAAGCTTATAGAGTAAACAGAGTTAAAAAGCTGATAATAGAAAAGAATATTTTAAGTAAAGAACAATTAGATAAATTATTTAATACTAAAACTTCTAATGATGTTTGGGAAGCTAGAGTACAGGCATTAGAAAAGAAAATTACAAATGAACAATTTGCAAAAATTCTTATTAATTTATGCAAAAGAAGAGGGTTTAAATCTAATAGAAAAAATGAAATAAATGATAAAGAAACTGGGCAGGTTATAACAAGCATAAAGAAAAATCAAGAAGAAATGCATGCAAGCAATTCTATAACAATAGGTGAATTTATATATAAACAGATAAAAGAAAGTAATGATAAATATAAGCCACTAAGAAATAAGCTAGGAACATATAATAGGTGTGTTTCAAGGGCAATGATTGAAGAAGAAATAAAGATAATATTTGAAAAGCAGAGAAATTTTGGTGCTGATTTTGCTAATAAAGATATTGAAGAATTATATCTTGAAATTTTTAATTCACAAAGACCATTTTCAAAATTTGAAGATTTAGAAAAAATGATAGGGTTATGTACATTTGAAAAAAAGCAGAACATAAAGCGTGCACCAAAATACTGCATTTCAGCCGAAGAATTTACTTTATATGATAATATGAATAGGCTTTCTATTATAAATAAAGGTAATAGAAGAAGGCTTAGTAATGAAGAAAAAAATAAGATTGTAAATGAAGCATATAACAAGAATGAGATAAAGTATTCTACATTGAGAAAATTACTAAAATTAAGTGAAGAAGATCATTTTTCAACTTTAACATATAGTAAAAATATAGACATAAAGAAAACAGAAAATTGTAAATTTATTTCACTTAAGGGATACCATGAAATAAAGAAAGCTATACAAAGTAATGAGGGTAATAAAGTATGGGAAGAATTGTGTGGAAATAGGAATATGCTAAATGATATTGTATATGTATTATCTATTGGAAAAACTGATGAAGAAATAAAAAAGCAAATGGAGAAAAGAAACATACCTGAAAAAGTAATAAATAGTGTTATAAACTTATCTTTTAATAAATTTAATAATCTTTCAGTTGTTGCACTTGAAAAGATACTTCCTTATGTAAAGGAAGGGTATCAATATAATCAAGCTTGTGAAAAAGCAGGATATAATTTTAAGGCAGTATATGAAGGTGAAAAATTATATAAATTACCTAAGATGGATATTAATGAAATAGTAAACCCTGTAGTAAATAGAGCTCTTGCTCAAACAAGAAAGGTAATAAATGCAGTTATAGATGAATATGGTTCACCAATAGGGATTAACATTGAACTTGCTCGTGAACTTGCTAAAAATTTTAAAGATAGAAAAACTATTGAAAAAGAACAAAAAGAAAACAGAGATAATAAAGAGAAAATTAGAAATGAGTTAAAAACACTCATAGGAAAAGAACCTACATCTTCTGAAATTCTAAAATATAGACTGTGGGTAATGCAAAAAGGGGAATGTGCATATAGTCAAGAAAGAATAGCTATTGATAGTTTATTTAATCCAGGAGAATATGAGATAGATCATATTTTACCTTTTAGTAGAAGTTTTGATGATAGTTTAAATAATAAAGTTCTTGTAAAGGGTTCTGAAAATCAGAGAAAAGGAAATAGAATTCCTTATGAGTATTTTGGTGATAATGAAGATAGATGGCATAAGTTTGAAGTATGGGTTGAGCAGAGTGATTTAAATTCAAAGAAAAAAGATAACTTATTAAAAGAGAAGTTTGGGACTGAAGAACAAAGAGAATGGAAAGAACGTAGTTTAACTGATACAAGATATATTTGTAGTTACATTTCAAATTTTATAAATAATAGGCTTAAATTTAAGGAAAGTGAATCAAAAAGAAAAGTATTAACTATTAATGGACGTGCAACAGCGTATTTAAGAGCTAAATGGGGGCTTTTAAAAATACGTGAAGATGGAGATAAACATCATGCTTTAGATGCGGCGGTAATAGCTGTTGCGACAAATGCAATGATTCAGGAAATATCAAAATATAGTAAAGCACATGAACTTAGATATATAAGAAAAGGTGATAACTTTATTGATATAGAAACAGGAGAAATAGTAAAGATTGATGATTATAGATATCTTTTGAAGGATAGACTTCCAACACCATGGATTGGTTTTAGTCAAGAACTTATGATGAGACTTTCAGATAATCCTAAAGAGGAACTTAAAAAGTCACCATTTAGTACTTATGATGATAAATTTATTGAAGATACAGTTAAGCCAGTATTTGTTTCAAGAGTTCCATATAGAAAAGCAAGAGGAAGATTATTTAAGGAAACAGTGTATTCTAATAAAGCTTTTATAGGTAATAGCTTTGTAGCTAAAAAGAAGTTAACAGAACTTACTAAAAAAGATATGGATAATATATATAATTATCATACAGATAAGAAATTATATAATGCAATTAGACAAAAACTTGAGGAATATAAATATAATGCTAAAAAGGCATTTGAAGAAGAATTTAGAAAGCCTACAAAAGATGGGAAACAAGGTCCTATTGTAGGAAGTATAAAAGTTTTAACAACAGTTCCATTTAAAGATGGAGTAGACATAAAAGAAATAAAGGGGAAAGTTGCTAAAGATGGAATGGTACGAATTGATATTTACAAGAAAGATGATAAATACTATTGTGTGCCTGTTTATAGAAATGAAATAGCATTAGGAATTATACCTAAAAAAGCAGCAGTAGCAGCAAAGCCTGAATCAGAATGGACACTTATTGATGATAGTTTTAATTTTATATTTTCGTTATATAAAAATGATTTAGTCAAAATTGTATATAAAAAGAAAAATGGGTATTTTGGATATTATGATGGCTTTGATAGAGGAACAGCATCATTGATAATAGAAAAACATGATAATTCTGAAAGGTATAGAGGAATTGGAATAAAGAGTGGTGTAGAGGAGATTAAAAAGTTTGAAGTTACTGTACTTGGAAAATATTATGAAATAAGAAATGGAGGAAAATAATTGAGTTTTCGAAGTATAATGATTTCTAATAATGCTAATCTTGGATTGAGTAATAATAGTATGACAATAATAAATGATGAAAAGTATAGTATACCAATAGAAGATATATCTACTTTAGTTATTGAAGGTATAGCTGTAAGGGTTACAAATAGATTGTTAAGTAGGCTTGCAGAAAATAATGTGGCAACAATATTTTGTGATGAAAAACATTTGCCAACATCAATGTTATTACCACTTAATTCTCATTATAAAACATATAAAGTAATGAAAGGGCAATTAAGTATGACATGTGCCTTTAATAAACGAATATGGCAGAAAATTGTTAAACAAAAACTTTATAATCAAAGCGAATGTTTAAGATTATTATCATTGAAAGGATATGAATTTTTAAAGAAATTATCATTATCAGTAGAGAGTGGAGATAAAGGTAATAAAGAAGCTATTGGAGCTAAGTATTACTTTAAATCCTTATTTGGAGAAAAGTTTACTCGTAGTAATGAGGATTGGATAAATTCAGCATTAAATTATGGGTATACAATACTAAGAAGTGCAGTAGCTAGAACACTTGTTGCATATGGTTATAATACTACAATAGGAGTAAATCATTGTAATGAGTTAAATTCATTTAATCTTGCAGATGATTTTATGGAGCCGTTTAGACCAATAGTTGATTTATGGGTATACAAAAATATTAAAGATAATGATGAGTTAACTAAACAAAATAGAGCTGAACTTATTAACTTAATGAATTATGAATGTATAATAGCAGGCAAAAATCATTCATTATTAAACGCAATAGATAAAATGGTAGCATCATATACAACAGCATGTGGTAAAAAAGATTATAAAGTGCTTAAACTGCCAACAATTAAAAATTTGGAATATCATTATTATGAGTAATAGATTTATGAGATTATTAGTATTTTTTGACCTGCCTGTAGTAAAAAGAGAAGATAGAAAAGAGTATGCTCAGTTTAGAAGATTTTTGCTAAATGATGGATATATGATGATTCAGTTTTCAGTCTATTCAAGAATATGTAATGGACTTGAAGGAGCAAATAAGCATATTTTAAGATTAAAAAGAAATTTGCCATCAAAGGGATCAGTAAGATTTCTTCAAATTACAGAAAAACAGTATTCTGAAATGAAGTTTCTTGTAGGTAAACAAAAACCACAAGAAAAAAAGATAAATGCACAACAATTAAGTATTTTTTAAAGCAATAAACCCCTTGAATCAAAGAAAATTCAAGGGGCTTAGCATTACAGATTATAGCATATCGAGAATTTATAAGGAACTATAACCCGTTTGATTTAATACGCTTTATTGATAGATTATAGCATATCGAGAATTTATAAGGAACTATAACTCATCTAATTGTTGTGCTATTAATTCAAGAATTATAGCATATCGAGAATTTATAAGGAACTATAACAATAATAATTATATAACTTATAATCAAATAATTATAGCATATCGAGAATTTATAAGGAACTATAACGTTTCCTGGGTTATATCTCAATTAATGCATATTATAGCATATCGAGAATTTATAAGGAACTATAACGATGATAATAATATTTTATGTATCAAGTAATTATAGCATATCGAGAATTTATAAGGAACTATAACGCTTAGATAATCCATTTAATGCACCAGTATATTATAGCATATCGAGAATTTATAAGGAACTATAACTTATAAAGAAGGTGACTTCATCGTTATTAATTATAGCATATCGAGAATTTATAAGGAACTATAACTCAACCATGTCAATACTATTTCTTATGCCAATTATAGCATATCGAGAATTTATAAGGAACTATAACTTTGCAGATGTTACTTTTGTCAGTCCTGTTATTATAGCATATCGAGAATTTATAAGGAACTATAACTTTTTATATTGCTTTTTACGCATTGGTTTAATTATAGCATATCGAGAATTTATAAGGAACTATAACATGCCCTAGTTTTGCTGATATAATACCGATATTATAGCATATCGAGAATTTATAAGGAACTATAACTGAACTTAGTAAACAAAGAATGATTGTAACATTATAGCATATCGAGAATTTATAAGGAACTATAACTGATACTGGTAAGATTGCTAAGATTAATATATTATAGCATATCGAGAATTTATAAGGAACTATAACCTGCTCCTCCACAAGTATATTTTTGTTTATATTATAGCATATCGAGAATTTATAAGGAACTATAACCATTTCTGCTTTAGATAATTCTATGAACATATTATAGCATATCGAGAATTTATAAGGAACTATAACTGTATTTACATCCATTCTTGCGTTTATATAATTATAGCATATCGAGAATTTATAAGGAACTATAACATATTATCACATCTATGTTTTAAATATCCTATTATAGCATATCGAGAATTTATAAGGAACTATAACTATGTTTCTAGTGGTTCGAATGACATATTAATTATAGCATATCGAGAATTTATAAGGAACTATAACGATATCTGCATCATCATTGAAGTTATTAATATTATAGCATATCAAGAATTTTTATAATTTCAATATTTTTATTAAATGCACTTGAAACAAAATAAAAGCAACTTACACTAATAAAAATGTAAGTTGCTTTTCATAATATTGATAATATTTTTATTAGGAATAAACTATATTTATAAAGCAAATGAATATTTATGGAGGTAGTTAAAATGAAAATATTAGTGTTAAATGGAAGCCCTAGA
>CAZPRO010000143.1:0-6334 GCA_964588775.1 uncultured Clostridium sp. | reverse complement strand
GGGAAGGAGTGTTACCTCTATGCCGTCATCACCAGATCACAAAATTTATTATATCTACATATCTCCCATATGTCAACATATTTTTTTAATATTTTTATATTTCTTATCCATATTTAAAAATGTAACCTATCTTACTTGTTAATATCTAAATTAATTATTAATCCATTTAATACTTCTCTCACATTAATTTGCTCCATACATTTTTATTTCTACTTTTTTCTTTTTTATGTAATAATATAAACATAAAATAGATATGGAGATGATTTTATGGTTACTGAAATGGAACAATTAATAAAAATACTTAAAGATAGTAAGAATATAGTTTTCTTTGGTGGAGCTGGCTGTAGTTGTGAAAGTGGTATACCTGATTTTAGAAGTGCAAATGGTCTATGGAATGAAAAATTGCAGATAAACCTTACTCCTGAACAGCTGGTTTCACATACTATGTTTATGAAATACCCAGAAGAATTTTTTGAATTTTACAAGGACAAATTAATATATCCTAATGCTAAGCCAAATGCAGCACATATATCACTGGCTAAACTTGAAGAAATGGGTAAATTGAAAGCCATAGTAACTCAAAATATTGACGGATTACATCAGGCTGCTGGTTCTAAAAAGGTTTATGAATTGCATGGTTCTGTTTTAAGAAATTACTGCATGAAATGTAATACCTTTTATGACGAAAAGTTTATCTTAGAATCTAAAGGAATACCTACCTGCCCTAAATGTGGTGGAAGAGTTAAACCAGATGTAGTTCTTTATGAAGAAGGATTAGACGAATCAATTATAAAAAATTCTGTTCAAGCAATTTCACAAGCTGATACTTTAATAATTGGTGGAACATCTCTTGTTGTTTACCCTGCTGCTGGACTTATAAATTATTTTAAAGGTAAAAATTTAATTCTTATTAATAAAACCTCAACCTCTGCTGATAATAAAGCCCATTTAGTTATACATGATGCTATTGGCAAAGTTTTAAATGAAGCTGTTAATAACTTGTAAAACTTTTAATAATCCCTTGTGTGAATAAAAAATTTTATAGGAATTAAATTATAAGAATGAAGCTGTAGTGCAAAGATTAAACCATAGTATATCTAGTTTTAATTCCATAATAATACTATATATAGTGGTTGTAACTTTTAATGCCACAGCTTCATAATTTTTAACTCATATTTATTATTTGATTTTTAAATACATTTTTTATAAGGTACTTTACACTCTCATATTATGAATTAACAGAGTTTAAATATTCTTTCTGCCCTATTTCGTACAAATTATTTCCATTAGCATCTATTATTACTACTAATGGCATATCTTTTACTTTAATTCTTCTTATTGCTTCTGCTCCTAAATCTTCATATGCGATAATTTCTGATTCAACTATACTTTTACCAATTAAAGCAGCAGCTCCACCAATAGCTCCAAAATAAACACATTTATTTTTCTTAATAGAATTAATTACCTCTTCATTTCTTGCTCCTTTTCCAATCATTCCTTTTAATCCCAAATCCATTAATGCAGGTGCATATGCATCCATTCTATAACTCGTTGTAGGACCTGCTGATCCTATTACCTTGCCTGGTTTTGCAGGCGATGGTCCTACATAATAAATTGTTTCATTTTCTATATGTAATGGAAGTTCTTTTCCTTGTTTAAGTAAATCAATTAATCTTTTATGTGCTGCATCTCTTGCTGAATATATAGTTCCACTTAATAATATACTGTCACCAGCTTTTAAATTTACAAGTTTATCTTCAGTAAGAGGTGTATTTAATCTTATTTTCATAACTCTTCCCCCTATAAAACTATTTCTTTATGCCTTGTTGCATGACAATTTATATTTACAGCTACTGGAAGCCCTGCTATATGTGTAGGATAAACTTCAATATTTAAACCTAACGCAGTTGTTCTTCCTCCAAAACCCTGTGGTCCGATTCCCAATTTATTTATCTTATCCAATAATTCTACTTCTAAATCTTTATAAAATTCGTCTCTATTTCTTATGTTAATTGGTCGTATAAGAGCTTTTTTAGCCAAATAGGCAGCCTTATCAAAGCTTCCCCCAATTCCAACTCCTACAACCATAGGAGGACATGGATTAGGCCCTGCTTCTTTAACTATATTAATTATAAACTCCTTAACACCTTCAAGACCATCTGATGGCTTAAGCATACCTATTTTACTCATATTTTCAGAACCAAAACCTTTAGGTGCTAAAACTATTTTTACTTTATCTCCATTAACAATATCATAATAAATAAGTGCTGGTGTATTATCTTTTGTGTTGACTCTTCTTATAGGATCTTCAACTACGGATTTTCTTAAATATCCTTCTTCATATCCTTGTCTTACACCTTCATTTATAGCATCTTCTAAATTTCCTCCAACAAAATGCACATCTTGTCCTATTTCTAAAAAAACACATGCCATTCCTGTGTCTTGACAAATAGGCATCTGCTCATCTTTAGCAATATCAGCATTAATAATTATCTTTTGAAGCACATCTCCTGCTAAAGTCCATGTTTCTTTTTCTTTTGAATCTTTAAGTGCTTCTTTTATATCTTCTCCCAAATAATAATTTGCTTCAATGGATAATTTTTTTACTGCTTCAGTAACATCTTTTATATTTATTTCTCTCATACAAAAACTCCTCATTATATATATACTAAATATAAGTTTAAATTTATTTTTAGATTTTTACAAGGGTTAATATATTTAATTTTTTATAATATTTCTAACATCTTTTTCATAATTTATAATAATAATAAGTTTTATGAGGTATTTTATGAATCACAATGATTTTAATATAAAACTTGCCAACGCAATAATATATTTCTTAATATTTATATTAGTTACTTTAATTGGATACAATATTTTTTTATTAATACATAATAAGCCTAATAAAATACCACCTAAAAATAGTATAGAAGTATTTCCTTCTTAAAATTCATGAATTATGGTAAAGTTAAAGAATCATTATCTTTAATTTTATACCATAACTCATAATGATTTATTTATTATTAAAATAGCAGTCTATTCCATTACATATTCCTTTAACTATTCTGTTTTGATGCTCCTCACTCTTCAATTTTTCTTCCTCTTTACTATTTGATAAAAATCCACATTCAACTATTATACTAGCTCCTTTGTATCCATCCCTTAATATTTTATATTCACTTTTAGCACATTTAGCTATACGTTTGTTGTTATCATTAATATTTTCTTTTATTGAATTTTGAACACTATCTGCCAGCAATTTACTAAATTCATTATCAGCATGCCATACCTGAGCCCCATAACACTTTGTCTGTGCAAACATATTTTGATGAATTGAAATAAAAACATGGCAATTGGTATCTTCTTTCATCTTACATCTTAATGAAAGGTCTTCTGCTTTTTTTACATTAAGTTCTTTATCATCCTCCCTTGTCATATAAACAGTATATCCTTTATTTTTTAAAGCTTCTTTTAACTTTAAAGAAATTTGAAGATTAATGTTCTTTTCAATAGTTCCATTCTTACTTTGAGCTCCTCCATCAATTCCACCATGGCCAGGATCAATCAATATAATTTTTTCTCCATCACTTGCTGCCTTACAGTAAATTTCAATAGGCATAACAAAAAATATAGACAAAAAAAATACTACTAGAAATTTAATAATCTTAATTTTCACACAATACTCCTCCTCAAAAAAAGTTTCAATCATAAATTTATTATTTACTATTTTCCTGTCTTTATGTAAATGCAATAAAAATAAGGATATCACATATATTTGTGACATCCTTATTTCTATTGTTCTATATAATTTTCAATTACACTTTCTGCTATGTTTGTTGAATGGTCTCCTATTCTTTCAAAATAACTTACTAAATCTAAGAATATAGCTCCAGCAAATGCATTACATTTACCATCATGAAGTCTTTGAATATGCTTATCTCTATATGTTTTTTGATATGTATCTATTTTTTCTTCAATTACCATTATTTCTCTTGCCTTACTTATGTCATGCTGCTCATAAGACTCAACTGCTATTTCCAACGCCTTAACTGTTTCATGATAAATTTCATATAATTCTGTTATAGCATCTGTACTATATTTTAATTTCTTATTTATTTTTTCTACTGCTAAATCAGCAATATTATCAGCATGATCTCCTATTCTTTCTATATCTATTACAACATGGAAAGTTGATGCTACAATTCCTTTTTCCTTATCTGATAACTCACATTTTGAAAGTTTAACTAAATATGTAGTAATACTTTCTTCTAAAAGATTTATTATTTTTTCATTTTCATAAACCTTACTTATTAATGCTTCATCACCATCCACAAATGCCTTCATTGCTAATTCAACATTTTTTTTAGCTTTATTTGCCATTCGTATAGTTTCCTTAATAACCTGCCCTGCTGCAATAACTGGTGTTTCAAGGACTCTATCATCAATATATTTTGTCCCAAGCTTATCTTCACTTTCTTCACAAGGAATTACCCTATTAATAAATTTTATAATATATGTTGTAAATGGCAGTAATATAATTGTATTCATAACATTAAATACTGTGTGTGCATTAGCAATCTGCCTGCTTACATCATTAGGACTAAAATCTTGAACTAAACGACCTAATATTCCAAGAAATGGTATAAATATGACTGTTCCTACAATATTAAATATCAAATGAAGCAAAGCAGCTTTATGTGCTGTTTTATTTGTTCCAATACTAGCTATAATTGCAGTTATACATGTACCTATATTACATCCAAATACAACTGGTAATGCTAAATTAATATCAATAGTTCCTGTTGTAGCTAATGCTATTAAAATACCTGTTGTGGCTGATGAACTTTGTAAAATAGCTGTTATAGCCGCTCCTGCAATAATTCCTATAAACCAGTTGCCTCCTATGGCTATTAAAGCATTTCTAAATACAGGTGATGATGCAAGAGGCTGCATAGCTGCACTCATTGAACCCATACCTGTGAATAATATACCAAAACCAAGTATTATATTTCCTATCTCTCGTCTCTTCTTTGCTCTTGCAAACATTACTAATGCAGCACCAACAAAAACAAAAATAGGAGCTATCTGATCAAGCTTAAACGCAACCAATTGAGCTGTTATTGTAGTACCTATGTTAGCCCCCATAATAATACCTGCAGCCTGAGCCAGACTCATAAGACCAGCATTAACAAAACCTACAACCATTACTGTTGTTGCACTACTACTTTGAATAATCATTGTAACAATTGCACCAATTGCCACTCCCATAAAACGATTGCTCGTAACTTTCTCTAAAATGGATTTTAAACCTTCACCAGCAGCATTTTCTAATCCATCCCCCATAAGCTTCATGCCATAAATAAATAATCCAAGACCACCCATTAACTGAATAATAACTTTTATTGTTTCCAAAACTATTTTCTCCTTTGGTTAATCTATAATTCTATTATAGTTTACATTAAATTTAACATAATGTTAATATTTTTTAGAATATTTAACTTACTTTTAATATGTTCCTATATTTTATTCCATGAAAATATGAAATTAAGTTGTTGCATTGCTACTAACTACCATAAATATTTTTCCATCAAAAAAAATTTACCTTTTCTCCATTGAACAGTTCCTACATTAATGTAACCAAAAGCATTATATAGTTTTAATGCATATGGATTTTTAGAAAATACGTCTAAACGGATTGCCCTAATTTCTTTTGAGACAGCAATCTTTTCAATAAACTTCATTGTATTTTTTGCAATTCCCATATTTTGAAACGTAGGATTAACACATAATCTATGTATAGCTAAAAAATCTTCTTTTGGATTTTCCCACAAACCTTTTTCATACTCTTCATCAACTTCTTTATTTAATGTACAAATAGCCACAATTTTTCCTTCATATGTCCCTACAAACAAATTTTGTTCTTCTATATCCTTCTGAAAATCCTCACCAATAGGATACATGTCATCCCACTGATTAATGCCCTGCTGTTCCATATTCCTAACAGCCTGTCGGACTAAATCTTCTATATCATCCAAATCTTCAATTTTCCCAACTCTATATTCTATGTTCATACTATTTCTTCTACTGAAATCTTATAAAAATGTCCAAAAAGATATGGCATTGGCTTATTTGCTTTTCAGTAAATATCCCCTTTCTTATTTTTAGCTCTATTGTTTTTCCACCTTAAAATCTATAACCAAATATAGTTATTATTTATTCTATCACTTTTTTATTATAACATATAAAACTTACAAAACTAATGAATAACTTTACTATATGATCGAGTAGGTGAACCTCAGAAATAATTTTCTGAGGTCTTTCCTCTCACAGAACC
>CAZPRO010000142.1:0-6344 GCA_964588775.1 uncultured Clostridium sp. | reverse complement strand
AGAGTGCTTATAGTTGAAGATGTAACAACAGCAGGAACATCAATTTATGAAACAATGCCAATATTAAAGAGTCAAGGTGATGTTGATGTTAAAGGACTTATAATTTCTGTTGACAGAATGGAAAGAGGCAAAGGCGAACAGTCAGCACTTTGCGAAATCAGAGAAAAATTTGGGTTTAAAACTTGTGCTATAGTTACTATGGCAGAAGTAATTGAATATCTTTATAATAAGGAAGTTAATGGAAAAGTAATTATTGATGATGAAATTAAAGGCAGAATTGATGATTATTATGCACAATATGGAGCTAAATAATATATGATAAAAAAGTCAGTTTATAAAAAAATTTTATGAACTGACTTTTTTAGCATAAACAATAGAAATAGGTTTGATTTGAATTATCAAAATATTTGAAAAACTGAAAAATAATTAACTAAATAGGTTGACAAGTGTGTACCAATAGTATAATATTTAGGTAAATAAGAGTCTACCAATCCTTTATTAAAAATATAAAATTTAGGGTGAAGTTTGCAAGGCTCAGATGATATATATGAGGAGTGTAAATAATGAAAAAAAGTAAAGTTTTAAAAATAAGTTTAATAATCTTGATTTTTAGTTTAATTGGATTATTTACAGTATGTATGAATAATAATGCAGGCTTTATAAAGAAGAAAGAAGTTATAGGGCAAGACATAGGAGATAATGTAAATGGTTTTGTATTAAAGGATAAAAAATATAATAAGGATATTGATTCTTATAAACTATTATTTGAACATGTAAAAACTGGAGCAAAGCTTGTAGTTATAAAAAATAATGATACTAATAAAGGATTTACGATTGGTTTTAATACTCCAGCGGAAAGTAATAAAGGAATACCTCATATTACTGAGCATTCGCTTTTAAGTGGCAGCAAAAAGTATCCAGGAAACGATATTCTTTTTAGTTTATATAATAATACATATTCATCATATGTTAATGGGAAAATTTATGCTAATTTAATTGCATATCCTGTTTGTTCAAAGAGTGAGGAACAATTGATGAAATCAACAGATGTTTATTTAGATTCAGTTTATAATCCATTAGTAGCACAGGATAAAAGAATATTTGATAGAGAAGCATGGAGATATGAGTTAGAAGATGAAAAATCTGAATTGGGTGTAAATGGTACTGTATATAATGAAGTGAAAGCGAATTATAGTAATATTGAATACTATCAGTGTATGAATGATTTAAAAACTATATTTTGTGATACTAATCAGCAGTATGATTCTGGTGGTGAACCTGAATCTATTTTAGATTTAAGCTATGATGAGTTTTTAGAAGAGTACAATAAAAAATACACACCATCAAATAGTATTATGGTATTATATGGTGACATTAATTATGAAAAATTTTTAAAAATGATAGATGAAAATTATTTATCTTCTTATGGTAAAGAGAAGGTAAATTTAAATAGAGTAGAGCAGAAGGAAAGTGAAGAAGTAAAAGAAGAGGAATACTATTTTCCAGTAGGAAAAGATACAGATACAACCAATAAATCAAAAATAGATGTGGTGTTTGCGCTTCCAGACAGTATAAAAGTAGGGCCACAGGATCTTCTAGCTCTTGAAACTTCAATAGAGCAGCTTAATGATAATTCATCAGAATTTATGAAAAAGCTAAATGAAAGCGGCATAGCTGAAAGTTATGAAATATCTTTAGTAACGGGATTTTATCAGCCCATAGTTATTGTAGATGCAAATAATGCTGATCCATCAAAAAAGAAAGAATTTTATAATGTAGTAGAACAGGCTATAAAAGAAGATGCATATAAATCTATTAATAAAGAAAAGGCTAAATTAAAGTTAGATTCTTATAAGTTTTCAAATTTGCTTGATAAAGAAACTGCTGCACATAATATTATGCTTAATGTATGTAATATGAATTTAATATTCAATGATCCAATGACTGACATAAATGGATGTTATAAAGAAGTAGTTAAAAAAGTTGATGAAGGTTACTTAGAAGATACAATAAATAAATATCTAATAAATAATAAGCTTAAAGCATTAGTTACAACAATACCTAAAGCAGGTCTATTAGAAGAAAAAACTGCCAATATAGAAGAAAGATTGAAAAATAAAAAAGCTTCCATGTCACAGGAAGAGATAAAAAATATTATAGAAGAAACTAAACAATTTAAGGAATGGAATAATCAGGAACAGGATCAAAGTATAATAGATTCTATTAAAGCAGTAAATGCAAAAGATATTAATATTGAAGCTCAGAAGAATAAAATCTCAGAAAGTGATAAAAGCGGAGTAAAAGTATTTTATGCTGATACTGATTTTAACACTGCTGGAAAAATAGGATTTATTTTCGATGAAAGTCATTTGAGTAAAGAGGAACTTCTTTATTTAGATTTTTATAAAGATATACTTTTAAATAGTATGCCGTCACATGAATATTCAAAATATTGTGCAGATTTAAATCTATCACTTAATCCTATTCGTGATAATAAAGAAGGAACTAAAGCACATCCTGTATTTGAACTCAGTTATTATGCAATGAATGAAGACTATAAAAATATTTTGAATTTATCTGAAAAAACTTTACTTACTCCACCTAAAAATATTTCTGATTATATTGGCCAAACTATAATTAGTTCTAAAACAAATTTCGAACAGAATTTATCAAACCCAGAAGATTTTATGAAAAAGCGTACAAAAGCTTATAATAGCATGTATTATAGATATGATTCCTATTTAAATGGATTAGAATATTATAAGTTTGTAACAGATTTAGGAAAGAAGTATGAAAAGAACCCAGAGGAAGTTATTAAAAAAATAGAAGAAGTACAGTCAAAAGCATTTAATAAAAAAGATTTAACAGTCTTATATGCTGGAAATAGTGAAGGTAAAAAGCAATTTGAATCAAATTTAGATAGTTTTATAAATAATGTACCAGATAAAGTTTATACTAAAGCTTCATATGAATTACCTAAGCCAGATAAGAAAGAAGCCATAATAATAGATTCAGATGTACAGTATGTATCAATAAATTTAGGTTTAAAAGATAATGCTAAAAATTGTGGACAATTAAAGGTTTTGTCAACAGTATTAAATGATCAATTTTTAATACCTGAATTAAGGCTTAAAGGTGGAGCTTATAATGTAGAAGGAAAAGTTGATGAATGTAATTATAATATAATAATTGGACGTGTAGATAATTATGAAAACTCATTAAGTATAATAAAAGAAATGGACAAATTAACTAAGGATAAATTAAATAAAATAAATGATAAAATCTTAGATAACTATAAAGTTGCTACACTAGCAACAGAAGATGCTCCAGAAGGAGAGCTTACTAAAGCATATAATGATATAAAAAAAGAAATAGAAGATAATTCTATTTTAGACAGAAAAGAGCTTTTTGATGAAATAAAAAATGTAAAAGTTGATGATATAAAAAATAAGAATACTTATTTAAAAGAATTAAAGGATAATTCAAATTATATAGTTATGGGCTCAAAAAGTGATATAGAAAAGAGTGAAGATAAGTTTGATAAAATCATAGAACTTAATTAATTTTGTATTGTTTATATAGGATTAACTTAATAATTGTTTAAAGTTAATCCTATGATAGAGCAGATAAATTTAGAGAAGGCTTAGCTTTTGTTGAAAAGGACTTAAAAGGAGGGGATATAAATATATCAGCATACCTTCTTAAAGTAAAAAGTAGATGTAAGTTGACTTATGTATATCATATATATATAATGAAATAATAATAATTATAATAATTAAGGAAGAAATTAATATGGTTACATTATCAGATGGTGAATGGAAAATAATGAATCTGTTATGGGAAGGTGCACCCTATACAATTACACAGATAGTTTCAGAACTGAAAGATGAAACAGGATGGTCAAAGAACACAGTTATTACTATGCTTGGCCGTCTTGAAAAGAAAAAAGCAGTTTACTATGAGCAGGGAGAGCGTGCAAAGCAATATTATCCTCTTATTAATCAGGATGAAATGTCTATTGAAGAAACTAATAATTTCTTAAAAAAAGTTTATTCTGGCAGCATTAAGCTTATGCTTAATGAATTTGTAAGTAAACAAAAATTATCTAAAAATGAAAGAGCTGAACTTTTAGACATCTTAAAAAATGGAGAAGGTGATTGACATTGATAGCAATATTAATGACATCCTCTCTCCTTATTTTTATTATAGTGATTTTGAGGGTTTTAATGAAATATAAAGTAAGTGCAGGTGTCCAATATGCAGTATGGTTTGTAGTAGCTTTTCAATTATTGATTCCTTTTAATATAGTAGACAACAAATTAAATATTTCTAATTATATTGATTTAGAAAAGATTAATATAATTAGAAATAGTAATTATGAAAAAGGTCTTATTGTTGAACCGCCTGTTGCTGAAGATGATTATATTCAAAAAACAAGTAAATTTTCATATATAACTAATAGATTACACATAATAATAATATTTTATAATATCCGTTTTATAGTTTCAGCTATTATTATAATCATTATGATAATGATTAATTTGATTTTCTATTTTAATTTGAAAAGAAAGAGAATTTTTATATCAAAGAAAAATAAAAAAATATCAGTATATCTAGTAAAAAATATTTCGTCTCCATGTTTGTTTGGTTTTTTAAAGCCATCAATTTATATAAATTCAGAGGCATTAGAAGGAGATAGATTAAATTATATATTAATTCATGAATACGAGCATTACAAACATTTAGATCATATATGGTCCATTATACGGCAAATATGTATTGCAGTTTATTGGTTTAACCCATTAGTGTGGATTGCAGCATTTCTATCTAAATATGATTGTGAAACTGCATGTGATGAAAGCGTAATAAAAAGTCTTGGAGAACATGAACGATATTCATATGGAAAAACATTAATAGATATGTGTGATTCAAAAATGAATAATGCTTTTTCTTCTATAGCAGTTATGTTTGTAAATTCTTATACAACTTTAAAAGATAGAATATTAAGAGTAAGCAGAAGGAGAAAAACTTCGCAAATATATTTATTAATATTTATGTTTATTATCATTTTTGCTTTATTAACATGCAGTGAAAGTGGAAATATGTTAAAAAAAAATGTGTATGGAAACAGCTGGCTAAGGTATTATAGTGAGGGGCTTTCAGCAATATATAGAGAGGACGGGTTTATACATAAAGCTGGATATATAGATAAGAAAGGTGAAATCAAAATACCATATATATATAAAGAAGCTAGACCTTTTAGTGAAGGACTGGCAGCTGTAAAAGAAAAAAATAAATTTGGATATATAAATAAAAAAGGAATAGAAATTATTTCACCTGTTTTTGATGAAGCGCATGAATTTAGTGAAGGACTGGCAGCGGTTAGTAAAAATAAAAAATATGGATATATTAATTCAGATGGTAAAACTGTCATTCCATTAGAATATGAATATGGATGGAATTTTACTGAAGGATTAGCAGCAGTACAAAAAGATGGAAAATGGGGTTTTATAGATAAAAATGGGAAAACAGTAATTGATTTCAAATATGATTTTGCTTATTATTTCAATGAAAATCTGGCAAGTGTACAAAAGAATGATAAGCTTGGATATATAAATAGAAAGGGAGATGTGGTAATTCCATTTAAATATGAAAAGGCAAGAGAATTTAGTAATGGAATTGCTGAGGTTCAGTATAACGGAAAGTATGGATGTATTGATAAAGAAGGAAATGTAGTAATTCCATTTATCTATGATAATGCAAGACAATTTAATGAAGGGCTTATACCAGTAAAAAGGGATAATAGATGGGGATATATTGATATTAATGGTAAAGTTGTTATTCCTTTTATTTATGATGATGCTGAACATTTTGAAGAACATGTGGCTGTTGTTTGCAATAAAGGAAAAATGCAGTATATAAAATTACCCCAAAATAAATAAAATATATTTATAAATATGGCGTAATGAATATAAAATATCCACTTGAAGGTGTTCTGGCAATGAATAAGGAACTAACAGAAAAATATCAAAAAGAAATATTTAATAAGTAGTATGTAAACCTTGGCTTTTTAAGTATATGCCAAGGAATTTTTATTTTAGAAGAAGAATGGGAATAGTAAGAATGGCCATAAGTTATTAGAACCGAAGCCGCCGCCAAAGCCTCTGCAGCCACCACAATTTCCATAGAAAGGCATGTTGGCATAATTTGCAGCATTCATATTATTGTTATTATTGCATTGTCTATTACAATTGCGGCTGCAATGTTTTTTATGAGAATTACATTTCTTACACATAATCAAAACCCCTTTAATCTTTATATTATTAATATATTCAACATAATTT
>CAZPRO010000141.1:0-6445 GCA_964588775.1 uncultured Clostridium sp. | reverse complement strand
CATATGATGTTGTCTGATATATTGGTACTGCTCTTGCATCTGTTGCTGGATCTGGTTTTTCTTGCCCTACATGTAATTGTAATGTTTCAAATTTTAATTTTCTTTCTTGCTTACTCATTTCTATTTCCCCCAATTTTATATAAAATATTTCTTTTATTCAAACTTTACTTTTTTATTATTTCAATTACTATTGTTCACAACAACAGCAATACATGACTTTTTCTGATTCCTCACATTTATATTTTACTGTTTTATATATGCAAAATTTTTTAATACACATATTACTGTTTCCTCCTTCTTCTTTAACAATTTTTTACAAAAAAGCTTTCTTACTCTTTGAGAATAAGAAAGCTTTTTTTATAATATCTTCATTAAAAATTACATTCTTATCTCTCAGATGTATTTAACATCTGCAGGAATTAGCACCTTAAACAATATAAATGAAACATTATTCAGGTTGCCAGACTTCATTGGGCCAGTCCCTCAGTCTTTCTTGATAAAAATATTTAATTTATATAATTCGTATCTTTTTACTATGATATAATTATAAACAAATCAATATCACATGTCAATAATTTTATAATAAATTATTTATATTTTTTATTCACTCTTAATTATTGCTGTAATTCAATAATTTTCCATATTTTTATTTGGCTTAATTTATTAAACTTCACTTACTGAATAATACAAAACTTGACCCTCAAATTTGAAAAGTTTTTATAATAGCTTTTCCTTGTTTTAAATAATGCATCATTCTTTTGCATACTTTGAATCCCATGCTGGAATTGCTCCTTCTTTAAATTGTTCAAAAATAGCTTGTGCTACTTCTTCACTATTAAAAGCTTCAACAACTTTCTTATATGTTTCATTATCCTTATCTTCTGTTCTTGCTACTATAATATTTATGTATTTCTTTAATACTTCATCAGTAGGATCAACTTTATTAACATAAATAGGATCTTTTGAAGGGTCAAGGCCTGCATCAACTGAGTCTTTAACAAATACAATGCCAGCATCCACATCATCAAGTGATCTTACAATTTGTGAATGCTCTATTTCAACCAATTGAATGTTTTTAGGATTTTTATCTATATCAGTAAATTCTGGTGTATCACTTGTTCCTGGCTTTAATGTAACAAGCCCTGCTTCTTCAAAAACCTTTATAGAACGTCCAATATTAACAGGATCATTAGGTACTGCTATTTTAGCTCCATCCGGAAGCTCATCTAAAGATTTATATTTCTTAGAATATATATCAAGACGTAAAATATACATCTCTCCAATAGCAGTTAAATCAAGTCCCAAATCTGCTTTATTTTTCTCAAAGTATGCATAATGTTGGAATGCATTAAGATCAACATCACCACCTGCTAAAACTTCATTAATATTAACATTTGAAAAACATACTGTCTCTACCTTTATACCACTTTCTGCTGCCTTTTTCTTAACAGCATTCCATATTGTATCATCAGGTGTAGTTATTCCTATTTTTACAACTTTCTCTGCCTTATTATCTGCATTAGAATTTGTATTGCCTTTTTCACTTCCACATCCTGTTAATCCAACTATCCCAATTGTTATTAATAAAAATATTGTAATTATTTTTCTGCTAAAATTTTTCATTATTGCTTCCTCCTCTACTTAATTCGCTCTGTTTATTTTTTTTAATATTATTAATGTGCTATATTCTTTAATACTAGATTCCCAATACCTTGCACCAGTGCCACCAAAATTAATAAAATAAACACAGTTACAAAAGTAATATCTTTCATATATTGAGCATATCCATATCTTATGGCAAAATCTCCAAGACCTCCGCCTCCAACAGTTCCAGCCATAGCTGAGAGATTTATAAGACTGATTATTGATATTACCAGTGCTCGTACAATTCCTGGTTTTCCTTCTCTTAATAAAACTCTATAAATTATATACTTTTTAGACATACCCATTGCTCTTGCTGCTTCAATAACTCCATCATCTACTTCAAACAAAGCCTGTTCAATCTGTCTTGCTATAAACGGTATAATTCCTATTGTCATTGGCACAATTGCACCTTTTACACCAATTGATGTTCCAACAATAAATTTTGTAAAAGGCATTATTAATGTTATTATTAATACAAAAGGAATTGATCTAAAAGCATTAATTAATTTTCCAAAAATGCTGTTCACCTTTAAATTTTCACAAATCTTTCCCTTCGAAGTAACAACTAATATTATTCCAAATATAGTTCCTATAATGATAGCAATGGCTGCTGAAACAGCTACCATAATCAGCGTATCTATTATTGAGTCTATTAATTTATCTGAATATTTAATTACATTTGGAAATAATTCTATTAATTTGTCTTTCATTTTATATCACATCCTCGTCCTTTAAATTTTCTTCACCTTTTATAAAACTAATCTGAACTTTTTCTTTTTCTAAATAATGTAATGCTGAATTTATATTCGTTGGTTTTCCTGAAAATGCAACAAACAAGCATCCTACAGGCTCATTTTGAATTACTTCTATATTTCCAAAAATTATGCTTGAATTAATGTTATATTTTCTTGAAATTTCTGAAATATATGCTTCATTGGCAGATGAGCCTGTAAATACAAGTTTTGCAACAACACCATTGTTTTCAATAATTTTAGAAATTGATGGTACTTGAAGTAATTTATATATTTTCTCATTTTGAAATACACTTCCTACAAACTCCTTTGTTATTTCATTCTTTGGATGTGAAAATATATCAATTACTGATCCTTGTTCAACAATTTCTCCTTGATTTAAAACTGCAACCTTATTGCATACTTCTTTTATTACAGACATTTCATGTGTAATTAATATAATTGTTAAGCCTAATTTTTTATTTAGATTTTTAAGAAGATTTAGAATGGATATTGTAGTCTGTGGATCTAATGCGGAAGTAGCTTCATCACTCAAAAGAACTTTCGGATTATTTGCAAGAGCTCTTGCTATTGAAACTCTTTGCTTCTGTCCCCCACTTAATTGTGAAGGATATGCATTTTTTCTTTCTGTAAGACCTACAAGTTCCAATAACTCATCTACTTTTTTCTTAATTTCATTTTGAGGAAGCTTATTATATATTAAAGGCAGTGCCACATTGTTATAAACAGTATCATAAGAAAGCAGATTAAAATGCTGAAATATCATCCCTATTTTCTGCCGTTCTTTCATAAGTTCTTTTTCAGATAATTTAATCAAGTCTTTATCTCCAACTATAACTTCACCTGAATCTGGTCTTTCTAAAAGATTTATACATCTTATTAACGTACTTTTCCCTGAACCGCTATAACCAATAATTCCAAAAATATCTCCTTTATTAATGTTTAGTGATACCCCTTTTAAAGCTTCAACTGATAAGTTATTTGAATGATATGTTTTCGTTATATTATTAAGCTTTATCATATTGTTCACTTCCTCTAAAATTATTTTTCAGTTCTTTAAGTCTTCTTAATACTCTTTCTAATGTTTCCCTATTTTTTGCAAAATGCAGTCTTATCCAATTATTATTTTTATCATGAAAAAAGCTTGATCCTGGTACTGCACCTATTTTATATTTTTTAACTAAATATTCACAAAATTTCACATCACTTTTAAAACCAAATTCAGAAATATCTAAAAGTACAAAATATGTTCCTTGTGGGTTATTATGTTTAAAACCTATTTCATCAAGCCCATTTAAAAAGAATTCTTTTTTTTCTGTATATATTTTTTGTAATTCATCATAATATTCCTTATTAAATTTAAGACCAGCTATTGCTGCTTCCTGCAGTGGTGATGCTGCTGCTACAGTTAAAAAATCATGTACCTTTCTTACATTTTCTATAATACTTTTTGGTGCAACTACATATCCAAGCCTCCAGCCTGTTATAGAATATGTTTTTGATAAAGAACTGCAGGTTATAGTTCTTTCAAACATTCTTGGTAATGATGCAAATGAAATGTGTTCATAAGGTTTATATATTATATGTTCATATACCTCATCTGTAATAACAAATGAATCATACTTCTCTGCCAATTGAGCTATTTTAAGAAGCTCTTTTCTTGTAAATACTTTTCCACATGGATTAGATGGATTACATAATATAATAGCTTTAGGCTTCTGTTTAAAAGCTTCTTCAAGTTCTTCTATATCAAACTCAAAAGATGGTGCTTTTAATGAAACAAAAATTGGCTCAACCTGTGCAAGTATAGAATCCGATACATAGCTTGTATAATATGGAGAGAAAATTATAACCTTGTCTCCTGGATTAAATACTGTCAGCATAACACTAATCATTGCCTCAGTTGACCCACATGTAACAAGTACTTCATAAGTGGGGTCAATTTTGCGTTTTAAGCTTGTTTCCTCTTTTTCAGCTATTGCTTCTTTAAAATTTTCTGCTCCCCATGATGGTGCATATTGATGTGGTCCATTTTTTGCTGCCTTTTCTAAAGCTTTTGTTAATTCTTTTGGTGGATCAAATTCTGGAAATCCCTGTGCTAAATTATCTGCATTATATGCATTAGAAAGTATAGTCATTTGTCTTATTTTTGATTCTGAGAATTTTTCTACTTTATTACTTAGATTAGGCATTTTTTTCACCTCTTTATTAGAAGAAATAATACCCAGTTCATTTACTTTATAAATAGCTTTAACTATATCTTGAACTTTCAATTCATAATTTAATCCCGAATAATTTCCTACACTTTCTTTAATTTCATTTGCTATAAACTCCACTTTTCGAGAGCAATTGTTACCTTTAATACCTAATTCTTTGAGAGTTGTTGGTAAATTTAATACATTTATAGAATCTATAAATTCTAATATTTCTTCTTCTTTTCTATTTTCTAAAACTAATTGTACTAATAATCCAAAAATTACTTTTTCTCCATGTAAAAGTTCATGAGTTTCTTGTATTTTAGTAGAGTTATTATAAAACGGATGAGCAAGACCACCATATGGAACGCTGCCATTTATACTCCCTGAAAGCCCAGCAAGCATAATTATTGAATCAATTGCATTTTCAATAACAATTTTATTTTCAAATAAAGTATTGTTTTTTACAGCCTCTATATAATCTTTTTGCAAAAATTCTAAAGCCAATTCACATATTTTAAGCTGAAGTCTAAGTGCAAAATTATCTTTATTATTTCTCAAATCCGGATGAATTTCATACCATTTTGCTATTGTATCTGCAACACCAGAATTAAGATATCTAATTGGAGCTTTTAACAATACATCTTTATCAGCTAATATTAAGCTTGGTGGATTTTTCAAATAGATATATGCATCCTGCTCTCCATTGTCTTTATAAATTACTGATAAAGCTGACCATGCTGCACATGTAGCTGGTATTGTTGGAATTGTAATAATTGGAATATCTTTTTTATCACCTACTGCTTTAGCCAGGTCAAGAACTTTTCCTCCTCCTATACCAATAATTGCATCATTATTATTTTTTTCAACCAATCTACTTAAATTTAATATTTTTTCTTGAGTAGGATATCCTATAAATAACTTTTCTTCATACTTAATTTTATTTTCATCTAAACTCTTATATAAATCTGCTCTTACTGAATTTAATGCTGTTTTTCCTCCAATAGTTAATACATTGTTACCAAATTCTTTAATATATTCTCCAGCTGTTTTTATTACTCCATAATCATTTTTATAATATTTAGGAACATTTATAACACTCATCTAATCATCCCTTTTTTATTAATTATTTTTATACATGGTAATATAATTAAATACAAAAAGAGATCTACGAAAAACGCAAATCTCTAGTTCTCTAGTCAACTTAACAATATATATTAATCTACTATATTCCATTTTATCCTGTTTCTATTTATTTAAATTTAATTAAAAGCTGGTACTACATTTGAACCGTATTTTTCTTTTATAAATTTTTTTACATCATCAGTTGTAAGTGTTTCAACAAGTGTTTTTATATCCTCTCTGTTTTCATCATCTTTTCTAACAACTATAATATTAGCATAAGGTGAATCTCCAGTTTCTTTTATAATTGCATTATTAGTGTCCATACCTGCTTCAATTACAAGATTTGTATTTATAACAGCTCCATCTAAATCATCAAGCGATCTTGGAAGCTGTGCTGCTTCTGCTTCAATAAATTTAAGATTTTTAGGATTTTCTACAATATCATCTGGTGTAGCACTATAATCTGGTAATCCTTCTGGATGGGTTACAATTAATTAGACAGCAATTATTCGGTCATGATATGAAAAATAACACAGCAAAATTGCTAGATAATTTATTTTAATAAAAGATTTTTATGCCTTCAAATTTTTTTATTTTTAAACTGCCTTCGTTTTGCCTTCTTTTCATAAAATAAAAACAGCTCAACCCGCATGGTTGAGCTAACTATTAAAATTAATTGGCAGAGCGTGAAGGAATCGAACCCTCAATGTACCGTCCGTAGCGGTATGT
>CAZPRO010000140.1:0-6481 GCA_964588775.1 uncultured Clostridium sp. | reverse complement strand
TCTCTGCTTAATTTTTTTAAATCTTTTGGTCCATTTATTTTTTCTAAATACATTTTAAATTCCTCCATATATGATTATTTATTATATAGTCTGACTTCTAAAGACTTTGTACCCATGATGATAAATACTTTTCTTTTAAATATATTTATCATCATAATTATTGTAATACCTAAAGTTAACTTTAAGTCAATATCTCATTTAAAATAAATTTGAAATTATATCTTCTATTTTTTAAATAAATAAGCATATTGATAGATTAATTTTTTTCAAATACCTCTATCAATATGCTTATTTTAATACTTTCAGCTAACTTTAAATTTACAATTTAAAAATTTCTACATTATTTTCTAATCTCTTTGAAACAGTATCTGCATTACTAATTACATTAACTATATTCTCTGCTTCTTTTGAAATTTCTCGAACATTTCCAGCAATTGCTGTAGTGCTGGCTGCTCCTTCTGATGAAGCATTACTTACACCCTTAATTGCATCTGCTACTCCATCAATACATGCCAGTAATTCTTCACTTGTAGCACTAAAATCTGTTATTAGGTGATCAATATACTCTACATCTTCATTATAAGAATTGGCCACCTCATTAAAAAAGGCAAAACTTTTAGAAACATCACTTTTTAAGTAATTCAATAAACTTTTGGAATCATTTCCTAAATTTTTTACTGCCTTCATTACTTTTTCTATTACTTCCTGTATATTTAATACATTCTGTTCAGACTCATCTGCCAGTTTTCGAATCTGATCTGCTACAACTGCAAATCCTTTTCCTTGTTCTCCTGCTCTTGCAGCCTCAATACTAGCGTTAAGAGATAAAAGATTTGTTTGTTCAGTAATATCCTTAATTGCCTTTGCAAGAACTTCTATCTGTGCCACAACTTCTACTTCTTTAAATGATGCAGTCATACTTGCTTCAATTTTCTCATGCATATCTGCTACATTTCTTCTATTTTCTTCACTTTTTACTTTTGCTTCAGCTGCCTTTTCATGTATTTTGCCAGCTCTTTGAGAACCATCCTGTGCCTGTGCTGCAATATTTTTTGCTACCTTTTCAATTTCTTCTGATGTTGCAGACACCTGTTCAGATGCTGCTGCCGTCTCCTGTATTCCAGATGAAAGCTCCTCTGTGGCAGCAGATACATCTGCAATCTTATTGTTAATTGTTTTAACATCTGTTTCAGCATTATCTACCACATTCCCTAATGTAATAACTTCATCTTTTATTGTTTTTACAACTGTAGAAAAATTAGAATTAATTTTTTGAAAACTTCTTGCCAAATCACCAATACTGTCCTTTCTTACAAAAAATTCCTCTGGTACTTTCTCTGTAAGATCACCTTCTGCCATTTTATCTGCATAATGAACTGCACTATTTAATGCATAGATAATATCAAATGTAATCCAAAATCCTATAAAACCAATTACAGCTACCCAAAGTAATGTATATACTATTAACATATTTTTGTTTTGTTCTCTCAATAAAGTCACAGCATCTAAAGTACTCGCCTTTGTCATTTTAAACATGCCCACTTGTGCTATAATATTGGCTCCCACTACATATAAAAGAAAGCATACAAATATTGCAATCATCTTTGTTCTAAACTTATATTTCCCTAAAAATCTTCTCATTTCTCATCCCTCCACATTTAAAAATGTACTTCGTTTCCACATTTATTAACTCACTTGTTTATTTACAAGTTAAAAAAGTGGCTTCGCCACACTTTTAACCTTCTATTGCAAAATTTCATTTTTTGAAACAAACAACTACTTAATCTTTATATAATCTAAGAAGTCACTTTTTTTACCCATACAAAAGGTTCCAAAACTTGCTTTTGGGTTCTTTTGTGGGACTACAATTTTTTTAACGTATTGAACTTTTTAAGTTGCTAAAGCCTCTATTTACATAACTTTTTATTGAATAAACAGTTTATAATTTCCTATACGTTAAAAAAATAAAGGTAAACTGAATTATATTATTTCAATTTACCTTTAATGCGTTTTTTGAAATATTATGTCGAAATAATTTATTTGACTATATTATACTATAATTTACATAAAAATCAATAATCAAAACATTTTTGCTTTGCATTTTTAAGCACAAAATTGGAATCTAACTTTATTTACTGATTCTAATAAGGTGCTGTTAACTTAAAATTATAGAACTGTTGTACTAAGTAAATTAGTTAACAGTTCCTTTTTGTGTACAAATTTTATTTCTTTATAGAAAGCTGCTGTTTAAATATTTTTGACATCATGTCTTTTCCTTTTTTGGTTCCTATATCATCAATGCTCATGTCACCTTTGAATACAAGTTCCATTATTCCTATGTATGCTTCTCCCAATGCAGCTGTAATTACACCAGCTGTTCCTGCTGAAATTACCCCACCAGCAACTGTTCCTACACCAGGTATAAATTTAATCAAATTAGAAACAACAGTTTTCCCCAGTAATGTCGCTCCACCAGCTCCAATCGTTGATGATAGTAATGCTGTGATAATGCTTTTATTTACATCAAATCCAAAGATAACTGTAATAGAAGCAATCATTCCAAGCTGAGTAGGAATTAACAATGCACAGTCAGAAAACGGAATCGGTGCAGCTCCTTCACCTGCCGCTGCAACTGCTGCAGTCGCTACTGCTGACTGTGCATGACGTTTTTTTTCTTCTAATGAAACCTTCTGCATATGCTGAAGGGTGTCCACAAGTTCTTCAGGCAATGCCTCTCCCATTACTTTTATTAAAACATCTAAGCCATAAGATTTTGCCACATAATCATCATCAATTTCATAATCTTCTGCCAATACTGGAACCACCTGAACAACATCCAGATTCTCATCCAACAATACTTTTCTAAGTTCGTCAGCCTTCTTCTTAGAAAATGATTGTGTTAAGACAACAATTATGGGTATCTGCGTAATCTGATTCTCTTTTGATAACTCTCTCAACCACTCAATCTCTTCTGGTTCAATTCTATTAGATGCAGTATTAATGCAATACCAAATACAATGAATAGCTTTGTTGATATCTTGTGTTGCCAGACATTTACTTATGGTTTCGACTACCTCTCTTTTTACTTCATTCTGAACTTCTTTTCCCAATTCAAATCCTCGAGTATCATAAATTGCAAGCGGTACATCTTTTTTAGTTAGTTTTCTCATATGGTCTGTAACTGGTTTGCCCATACCTGTTTCAGCTAACTTCTCACGAAAAACTGCATTGATAAGGGTGCTTTTTCCCACTCCTGTTTTTCCTGCAACAATTACATTTAACGTCTTCAAATTTTTGATTTTATCTGCAATAACATTTATTGCATCTTGAGCTATTTTTTCTACATCTATTGACATTCAATATTCCTCCTGTGCTTTTTCTTTTTTACAATTTCCAAATCAAAATTATCAAAATCAATCTCATCATTTTTCAATGCTAAAATTCTCATTATGTCCTTTTTTTAATATACCACATCCTATATAATTAGTATATTCCTTACAGCATATATTCAGATAATAATCTTTAAGAACACACTCATCTGAAAGTTGTTTTATATTAAAATCTATAATTTCCCATAATAATTGAGTACTATCATTATTCTTTTGAAATACTTCCCCCTTTTTGTAATGATACTCAAATCCAGAACTTGTAAATTCAATATAATCATCAGATAAAATTTCATTAATTCTTTCTGCTCTCTTTGCCATTACTCATTCCTGCTTTCTAATTTTATCTTTAGTTTAATTGGCATATTAAAAAAGCCGTCATTACAATCAAGTGCTGACTGTATGGCGACTTTTTTAAAACCATATTCAAATTACCTTCATTTTACTATGCTCAAACTAAACTTCCCAATTTTTTTATTTAAAATAATCAGTAATTCCTAATCTATTTCCAAAAGGATCTTCAAATTCAACTGCCATTCCAGTTTTTATCCTAAATGGTTTAGATAAAAATTCAACTCCTTTTTCTTTTAATTTTTTATACTCATTTTCAACATTTTCTACTTCAAACCATATAGTAGGTTTAATATCTTTAAAAATATTATTATCTTTTAATATTATTGCAGGCTCTTTATCTCCAACATTAAATGCAATCATTCCATTTGATGAAAAATCAAATTTCAAATTTAATCCTAAAATATCTTCATAATATTTTCTTGCCTCTCCTAAATTATTTACTCCTAAAAAGAAATTATCATAGTTTTTCATAAAACATTCCTCCTTGTATAAAATTTTTATTTTCATATATATAGATGCATAAAAAAATAGAAAGTTATGAAATTACAATAATTTTTTTATAAAAAATGGTTTGCTAGCCCTTGGTAATCTGAACCCACGATAATTTTGTAAGCTTTCCATTAAAATCTGCACCAATATCTTCTACATTATCAAATAGTGATTTTTTTAAAGAAGGGATAAGTTCGTAATTCATTTCAATAGTCTCCTTTATTTATTAATTTTTGTTGTAATTGTACCTTGATGAAAAATCATTTTCCATTGTTTATTACTATATTTCCTTATAGAACTACGAAATTACTCATTCCCACTTTCTAATTTTATCTTTAGTTTTATTGGCATATTAAAAAAGCCGTCATTACAATCAAGTGCTGACTGTATGGCGACTTTCTTAAAATCCTATTCAGATAATAATATATTGCTTCTCAGTACTACAAAGTTTTGGGAAGTTTTTTTGTGTTAAAAATACAATGTTGACAACTGTTAATATTGGTATTAATATTATATTAACACATGTTAATATTCAGGAGGAAATATGAAAGAAAATTCTAAACCTTACCATCATAAAAATCTAAAAGAAGCATTGATTACTCAGGGAATTGAGATGATTTATACAGATGGTATGAGAGCTTTTTCATTAAGAAAACTTTCAAAAGAAGTAGGAGTATCAGCAGCTGCCTGCTACAATCATTTTGCTAATGTGGACGAATTACTTAAATCAATGATTCAATTTATTACAAATAAGTTTACAAAAGTTTTAGAACAGGCATCACTAGAGAATAAATATAAGAGTGTAACTATTTCCATGGGTTGTGCTTATGTGAAGTTTTTTTTAGAATATCCACACTATTTTTCATTTCTGTTTGACAGTAATAATTTAGGAATTATTATTAAAGATGATGGAATTATTTCTGATGGATCATTTGAGCCTTTTACTGTTTTTGAGAGAGAAGTAAAAAATGAAATGGAAAGACTGGGTATTTCAAAGGAAGAATTAAGAAATGATTTGCTTATTATGTGGGCTTCTGTGCATGGTTTGGCAGCAATGGCAAATATGAAAGGAATTACATTAGAGAGCGACTTTATAAAATTAACAGAGAAATTATTAAGAAAAAAGGTGATATTATGAAAAATGAAATAGATGCTATAAGGGAAAGACATTCAGTACGTAATTATTTAGAAAAATCAATAGAATCAGAAATTATTAAAATCTTGGAAACAGAAATACACAAGGCAAATGAAAAGAAAGGCATTCATTTACAATTAATCACAGACAATGGAGATGCATTTAAGAGTATCATTCCTGCATTTGGACGTTTTAAAGGCGTTAGAAATTATGTGGCAATGGTTGCAAAAGAAGAGGCTGCTGCTTATGAAGCTTGTGGTTATTATGGTGCAAAATTGGCAATATTAGCACAGCAAAATGGATTAAATACATGTTTTGTAACATCTTCTTATAAGAAGTCAGGCTGTTGTGTGAGTATAAATCCAGGTGAAAAATTATTAGGTGTTATTGCCATTGGTTATGGTAAAAGTCAGGGAAAACCTCATAAGTCAAAAGAATTATCAAAGCTTGGAAGTGGAAACAGTCAGTGGTTTTTAAATGGTTTAAAAGCTGTAAGTTTTGCTCCTACAGCTTTGAATAAACAAAATTTTTATTTAGAAGAAAAACAGAGTGGAGTTGTAGCAAAACCTTTAGATGACAAAATGAATACATTAATAAATCTTGGTATTGCAAAATATCATTTTGAAATAGGTTCAGGAAAGGATTCTTCTATATGGTGTTAAGTGAATTATTATCGAGAAGTACAATAAAAAGTTTTATTTTTTATGTCCAAGATATTGACATAAGACCAGTTCATTTGAAGTGAAAATACTGGAAACAGTACTGCGTGGAAGCGAACATTGCAAGTTCAAGATAATTAAAAAATAAAGCTTCAAGTTTGGCGAGCTGATATTAGATGGAAAACTTGATAATTTTGTATTAAGCTATAGCAGGTTAATCAAAGAGGTATTATAAAGTTATAGTGAAAGAGAAATATAGGAAAATGCATATCTAATTACAATGGATAAGGGGTGGAAAGAAAAATGGCAGATAAAAAATATATGGCACCTAAATGGCTTATGTATCCTGAACTTTCAGAGTATAGTATTGGATGGAGAATGGGCTGTGGTGAAGACTATAGCGATAAATTATATAAGTGGCTTGAAAGTATTTCAGAAGAAGAAAAAAAGGAATACAA
>CAZPRO010000139.1:0-6546 GCA_964588775.1 uncultured Clostridium sp. | reverse complement strand
AAATATTGAAGAACATTTTGAAGAGATGGATGAATTTATTGAGGAAAATATTTTGTAATAGCAGGGATTTTTAATATAGTAATAAAAGCATTATTAAAGTCAAATATATGGTTATGAATTGATAATAAATAGAATTGATATCTAATATACTGCTGATGATATAAAGAGGTGAAAACATGGATGCAGAACAGATAGAATATAAAAAGAAAATTGAAAATAGAAAGTGTTTTAAGGATATTATGGATGACTTAAGAAAGCTGCCTGAAAAGACAGATAAAATTACAGCGTATGGTTGTGATCCTGATATTGATGATAGAGATGTTTTAATGTCATTTGTGGAGGCAATTTTGGAGGAAGAACTTTTTCAAAATTTTGAAGAGGATATAACAAATGCTTATTATCAGTTATATTCAATGGATTTTCAGAGATATCATGAAGGAATAGAGACATTTTATGAAAATTTTTATGAAGCAAATGAAAAAAAAGATGTATTACGTGCATGCCAATGGTTACAGCAGAATGGTTTCTCAGAATTAGCTAATGTTATGGAGTCAGGGTATGAAAGTGATGAGAAAATGAATGCTGTATCTGATTGGATAGATGAACATCCAGAAGAGATTTATAGAGCTTTTCGAAAAATAATGTTTGCTTTTGAAAATCTATATATTGTGTAGCAATTTATAGATTTTATGAAAAATTAATATTATATTTATTAAGTTGCACAATACTAATGATATAATTAAAAAGATAGTTGCTTTAATTTGAGGAGAAGAATAATGAGAATAGGAATATTAGGCGGAACATTTGATCCAATACATAATGCACATTTATATATAGGATATGAAGCAAAAATACAGCTGAATTTAGATAAAGTAATATTTGTTCCAGCAGGAATTCAGCCTTTTAAGCAGGATAAAAAGATTACAGATGGAGCTTTAAGATATGAAATGATAAAAAAAGCTTTAGAAGTCTATGAGGGGCTTCAAGTTTCAGATTATGAAATAAATAGAAGTGATGTAAGCTACACATATAAAACATTACAGCATTTTAAAGATACTAATGAAAAAGACACAGAAATCTTTTTTATAACAGGTGCAGACTGCCTTATGACTATAGAAACATGGATGGAAGCAGAAAAGATATTTTCATTATGTAATCTTGTTGTATTTATGAGAGGCGGAGCAAATAAAAATAAACTTCTGGAAAAGAAAAAGTATCTTGAAGAGAAGCATAGCATAAAAGTAATTTTTCTTGATTTAAATGCTCTTGAAATATCATCAAGTGATATTCGTGAAAGAATAAAAAATAACAGAAGAATTGATTTTTTTGTACCACAAAGTGTAAAAAAAATTATATATGACAAGAATTTATATATGGAATAAATGGAGGGACACAAATTGCTTAGTAAGGAAGAAATAAAAAAATACTTAAAAGAAAATTTAGAACCTAAAAGATATGAGCATGTTCTTGGGGTTGCAGATACAGCAAAAAAACTTGCAGCATTAAACAATATAGATGAATCTGCAGCAGAAACAGCAGGGCTTGCACATGATGTGGCTAAAAATATGTCAAAGGATGAAATGTATCAGGTTATGAAAGAAAATGATATAGTTCTTTCAGAAGTTGAAAAAAGAAATAAAAGCTTATGGCATAGTATAATTGCACCAATTATAGCAAAAGAAAAGTTAGGCATAGAAGATTCAGAAATATTAAGTTCATTAAGATGGCATACAACAGGAAAGGAACATATGACTGATTTGGAAAAGGTAATATATATTGCAGATATGATTGAGCCAGGCAGAGATTTTCCCGGGGTTGATGAACTTAGAAAAATAACATTTGAAAATTTGGATGATGGAGTTTTAGCTGGGCTTAATACTACATTAAAATTTCTTCTTGGAAAAAATCAGCTTTTAGATGAAAATACTATAAGGGCAAGAAATTATCTTCTCATGAATAAATAATAATTTTATTGAGATTAAATCTGGAGGTTTTAGTATGAGAAGGGGAAAGAAAAAGAAGAGTATTATTTCCAGACTAAAAGAAAATATTGGACTCAAGTTTATTTCATTAATACTTGCAGTATTAATATTTCTAATTATAAATACAGGCATAGCAATATTTAAAATATCTAATAATTCAATGCCTGATGGTGAAGGACCAGGTATGGGAGAATCAACAAATATTCTCATTATGGGAGTAGATATTGGTGACCCTAATCAGATTGAAAATGAGAGTATTAAAAGGACAGATACTCTTATGGTTTTAAATTATAATCCTAAAACCAGAAATGTTAATTTAATTTCTATACCCCGTGATACCCTTATTAATATAAATGGCTTAAATAATAAAATAAATGCTGCTTATGCTATTGGAGGATACACAAGGCTGGAAACTGAAGTTGAAAATATTCTTGGAATTAATATAAATTACTTAGTAAGAATTGATTATAATGCATTTAGGGAATTTATAGACAGTATAGGCGGAGTTACTATGACTATTGAAAATAATATGTATTATGATGATGAAGGACAGAATCTGCACATTAATTTTACAGCTGGGGAAACTGTAAAAATGGATGGAGAAAAGGCAGAACAATTTTTTAGATGGAGAAAAAATAATGATGGAACTGGACTTGCAACAGGTGATTTGGGAAGAATAGAAAATCAGCATAAGTTTATTTCAAAAGTAGTGGAAAAGTGTAAAAGTCCTTTAATAATATTTAGACTGCCTGGTATTATAAATGCATTTGCAGATAATGTGGAAACAAATATTCCTTCATATAAAATCATTCCATATGGCTTTAAATATTTATTACATAGTTCAAATATGAATATGGCTACCATATCTGGAGATTTAAAGAATATTGGTGGACAGTCTTATGTGGTGTATAATGCAGGCTATAACAGGGATATAATTAATTCATTAGGTGAAAATGCACAGCCCTTAAGCTCATCACAAAATTATGATATGAAAATAAAAGTTTTAAATGGAACAAAAATAAGCGGTCTTGCAGCCAAAGTGAGGGATTCCCTTGCTACTAATGGATATAATAAGGTGGATATAGATAATACTGTTGAAACTGAAAAAAGTGTAATACTTTCAAATGATAAATCATCTGTTAAAACAATAAAAAAAATTGCAGATATAAATAAAGTGGATAAAAAAGAAGAAAAAACAGAATATGAAGAGTATGATGTTATTATAATAATTGGAGACGATTATAATAACAAATATTAAAATAAAGAGGATTAACATGAGCATTTTAGAAAAGAAAATTGATAGTTTAAATGAAGATGGAATAAAACTTAGAGATTATTTGAAAAGAGAAATGGGCATATCTACCAGATTAATACGAAGTGCATCTATTCAAAAAAGAATTTTTGTAAATGATGTAGCTGTAAAAATGAATAAAACAGTTAAAAAGGGAGATATTATAAAAATAAATCTTGAAAAGGAAGAAAGCCAAAACATAGAACCAGAAAAAATGGAAATTCATATTGTATATGAAGATGAAGATATTTTAGTAGTTAATAAAAAGCCCTTTATGGTTGTTCATCCAACTAAAACATATCAAAGTGGAACTTTAGCCAATGGAGTTATTAATTACTTTAAGGAAAGTGGTCAGAATTCCATAGTAAGGCTTGTATCAAGACTTGACATGAACACATCTGGACTTATAATTATTGCAAAAAATCAATATTCTCATGGAATGCTTTCAAAAGCAATGAGTGAAAATAAAGTAGAAAAAAGATATCTTGCCATAACCCATGGGATTTTTAAAGAAAAGCAGGGAACAATTGATTTGCCAATTTACAGACCTGAAGGAATTGAAAATGGAACAAGAAGAATTGTAGATGAAAGAGGTCAGAGAAGCATAACTCATTATAAAGTTATAAATGAGTTTTCAGATTCCAGTTTAGTGGAATGCAGACTTGAAACAGGACGTACACACCAGATAAGGGTTCATTTAAGCCATCTGGGACATCCTATTTATGGTGATGTTCTTTATGGTCATGGAGATAATGAACAGGATTTAATAGAACGTCAGGCCCTTCATGCTTTTGCACTTAAATTTAAATCTCCTAGAACAGAGAAAGAACTTTATCTTAAAACGGAGCTTCCTGATGATATGAAAGAACTTATATTAAAGCTAAAAAATAATTTATAGGCAAAAATATTTTGAGAAGCTGTAATGGAATAATAGAAAATAGATTTTTAAAAATAATTTTTACTTAATCTGCATTTTTTATAAAAGGAAACTGTCCCATTAAAGAGTACATAAACAATAGCTCATAATGTTTATGAAAAATAATATATTTCATGTATATTATTTTCTCTTTAAGGGACAGATTTTCATTAATATTAATTTATGATTATTTAGCTGTTAAGTATCCTGCAGCTTTTAAATATTCAGCTGATAATACAGCACCACCAGCAGCACCTCTTAATGTGTTGTGAGAAAGTCCAACAAACTTGTAATCAAAGATTACATCTTCTCTTAATCTTCCCATTGAAATTCCCATTCCATTTTCATAGTCTCTGTCTAAGTTTGTTTGAGGTCTGTTATCTTCTTCCATATATCTTATAAATTGTTTTGGAGCACTTGGAAGGCTCAATACAATATCTTCTGCCTTGTAGCTGTTCCATTTTTCAATTATCTGTTCTTTAGTTGGTTTGTTCTTGAATTTAACTGAAATTGTAGCTAAATGTCCATTTGCAACTGCAACTCTTACACATTGAGCACTGATAACTGGTTCTACAGCATCTACTATCTTATCTCCTTCAATTTTACCCCAAATTTTAAGTGGTTCAATTTCACTCTTTTGTTCTTCACCGCCAATGTAAGGAATAACATTATCTATCATTTCTGGCCAGTCTTTAAATGTTTTACCTGCACCTGAAATAGCCTGATATGTGCTTACTACAACTTTGTCTAAACCAAATTCCTTTAAGGCATTTAATGCTGGAACATAACTTTGAATTGAACAGTTTGGCTTAACTGCTATGAAACCTCTTTTAGTTCCAAGTCTTTTTCTTTGAGAATCAATTATTTTTGCATGTTCTCCATTAATTTCAGGTATAATCATTGGAACATCTGGAGTATGTCTGTGTGCTGAGTTATTTGAAACAACTGGAATTTCATGTTTAGCATATTCTTCCTCTAATTTTTTTGTTGCTTCCTTATCTAATGAAACTGCACAGAATACAAAATCTACTTTTTCGCCAATTGCATCTATATCTTCTGAATCCATTACAACCATGTCTTGGTATTTTTGTGGCATTGGAACATCCATTTTCCACTTGTCACCTACAGCGTCTTTGTAAGTTTTTCCTGAAGATCTTTTACTTGCTGCTAAAACTGTTACTTCAAACCAAGGATGATTTTCTAGAAGAAGTGCAAATCTTTGTCCAACCATACCAGTTGCACCAACAATACCTGCTTTTAATTTTTCTGACATAATTAATTACCACCTTTTTAATTTATTTGCTTAATTGCTTTACTTATGTGTTTATGATACCATAAATATAAGTATTAGTAAAATTGATAATTTTAATTAAGTTAATCAAATAATTTGATAAATATTGATTTTTATTGAGGAAGTGTTTTTATGGATTTTAAACAATTAAATGCATTTTTAACAATAGGGCGTCTTCAAAGTTTTACAAAAGCTGCACAGGAACTTGGTTATGCACAATCCAGCATTACAACACAAATAAAACAGCTTGAAAGTGAACTTGACATTAAATTATTTGAGAGGATAGGAAAAAATGTAACTCTTACTCACGAGGGCAGAAAACTTATTCCTTATGCAAAACAAATGCTTAAGCTTTGTGATGATATAAAAAGTAATATAGCAGTAACGGAAAAACCTAGTGGAACTCTTACAATAGGTGCTGCAGAGTCCCTATGTGTATTAAGGCTTCCAGAAATATTAAAAGAATATAGGACTCTTTATCCTGATGTAGATGTTTCAATTAAATTTGGAAGCTGTGCTGATTTTAGATATTTTCTTACTAATAATATTGTAGATGTTGCGTTTTCTCTTGGTGTTAAAATAGATTCTTCTGAATTTGTCTCTGAAATAGAACTTCCTGAAAAAATGCTGCTTTTGGCCTATCCAGGACATCCTCTATTGAAGAAAGATGAAATTTTGCCACAGGATATTGCAAATGAATCTTTAATTCTTACAGATACAGGATGCAGCTATCGTGCTGCTTTTGAAAATATATTAAGAGATGCAGGAATTACTCCTAATGTTGCACTTGAAACTGGCAGCGTACAAGCAATAAAACAATTTACCATGAGTGGACTTGGAATATGTCTTCTTCCACAAGTTGCTGTAAGTCAGGAAATAGAATCAAAAAAGCTCATTCCTCTTAACTGGGCAGGACCAGATTTTGGAATAATTTCTCAGGTTCTTTATCATAAAGATAAATGGATATCTCCTGCATTAAAAGAATTTATCAGCTTATCAAAAAAATTTTTAGTAGGTTAGTGGTAAATCACCGAAAAGAAGAGACATGCAACTAAAATTTAAATTC
>CAZPRO010000138.1:0-6586 GCA_964588775.1 uncultured Clostridium sp. | reverse complement strand
TTATCACTTTTATTTAAAGCAATTGTAACACCTGGTTTTATCCCAGCTATAACAAGTGATGTATTGTATATTAAAAACTTCTCTATATATTCCCTGTCCCCCATTATCTTTAATGCTTTTTTAAAGTTCATATATACCATATTAATCCTTCCTTAACTTATCTTAAACAGCAGCTATTTTCTTTCCAAATTCCATACATTCAGCCTCATCAGCCTCACTTTGCACTATAAGTGGTTCTTCACTTATAACACATCCATATCCCTGCATTCTTTCTTCCCAATCTCTCATCCATTGTCCATCTCCCCAGCCATATGAGCCAAATAGGAATACTTTTTTATTATTTAATTTAGATGATATTTCCTCAATGAATGGTTCAAATTCACATTCTTCAAGAACTTCATCCCCCATTGCAGGACATCCTAAAACCAGTATTTCTTCATTCTCTATATCATTAACATTAGCTTCTGAAACATGTACAATTTCTGCTTTTTTACCTGCTTCTTCAATTCCTTTACCTATAGCATTTGCCATATTTTCTGTATTTCCAGTTCCTGACCAATATATTATTTTCATTGTTACACCTCTTTATCTAAATAATTGAGAACTAATCTCAATAATATAATAAAGAATTTTCTACTCCTTGTCAATATTAATTGATAATAATTTTCATTATTTTTTAACATACTGAACTTTTTAAGCTGCTAAAACCTCTATTTATATAACTTTTCATTAAGTAAACAATTTATAAATTTCTATATGTAAAAAAGAAGCCATCACAATTACGCAATGACTTCTCACAATCTGACAGCTTATTTTCTTAAAAATTCATCAACTGCTGCACCTACACCTAATCCTTCGCTTATTGCTGTAGTTACAAGAGATTGACCACGTCTTGCATCTCCAGCCGCAAATACCTTAAATGTATTAGTAGAAAACTTTCCATATTCAGCTTTTATATTACTTCTTCCATCTGATTCAACACTAAAAGCATTTTTCAAATATTCCTGTGAGCCAGTAAATCCCATTGCAATTAATATTACATCTGCATCATATGTTTTTTCACTGCCTCTTATATGTTGCGGACCAAATCTTCCGTTTTCATCTTTCTTCCATTCAACTTTTACAGTTTCAACACTTACTACATTATTATCAGCATCTTTGTTTATCTTTGTTACAGTTGTTAAATATTCTCTAGGATCTCTGCCATATAGTTCTATAAATTCCTGTTGACCATAATCAACTTTAAGAACCTTAGGCCATTCTGGCCATGGATTGTTTGCAGCTCTTTCCTTTGGAGCCTCACCCATTATTTCAAACTGAACAACTGATTTACATTTGTGTCTTAATGATGTTGCGATACAGTCAGTACCTGTATCACCACCACCAATTATAATAACATTTTTATCTTTTACATTAATATAATTTCCATCTTCATGATTTGAATCTAAAAGACTTTTTGTGTTAGCTTTTAAGAAATCTACTGCAAAATAAATTCCTTTTGCTCCTTCTCTGCCTTCAGCTGCTAAATCTCTTGGCTGAGATGCTCCAGTAGCAAGTACTACTGCATCAAAATTATCTATAATTTCTGAAGCATCATAATCTTTTCCTACATCTGCATTTGTAACAAATTTTATTCCACTTTCAGCCATTAACTGAACTCTTCTTAATACAACTTCTTTATCAAGCTTCATATTAGGAATACCATACATCAACAATCCGCCTGGTCTGTCGCTTCTTTCGTATACTGTTACTTTATGTCCACATGCATTTAATGTATATGCTGCTGCTAAGCCTGATGGTCCTGAACCTATTACTGCAACAGTTTTTCCAGTTCTTTTTGCTGGTGGATTAGCTTTTACAAGTCCTCTTTCAAAGGCAGTATCTATAATTGCTCTTTCATTTTCCTTAATTGATACTGGAGAACCGCACATTCCTTCTGTACATCCTGCCTCACATGGTGATGGACACACCCTTCCAGTAAATTCTGGAAATGGATTTCTTTTTATTAATCTATGATATGCAAGTTCCCATTTTCCTCTATATACCAAGTCATTCCATTCAGGTATTAAGTTATGAATAGGACATCCTGTCATCATGTTTGAAATCATAATACCACTCTGGCAAAATGGAACTCCACAATCCATACATCTTGCACCTTGTTCCTGCTGCTCTTCAAGAGGTAATCTTAAATGAAATTCATCATAATCCTGTAATCTTTCTTTTACATCTCTATTTGGTGCTGTTTTTCTATCATATTCTAAAAATCCAGTTGCCTTACCCATTATCTTCAGTCCTCCTATCTTCCATTTTTAATTTCATTGAATGCTTTTATTTCTGCTTCATCATCAGAGCATCCAAGATTCTTATACTTTTCAACAGTTTCTAAAACTTTCTTATAATCTTTAGGAATTATTTTTATGAAATTAGATTTTTCTGTTTCAAAGTCACATAAGATTTTATTACCTTTAGGAGAACCTGTGGCATCAACATGTTCCTGTATTAATTCTTTAACTTCTTCTTCATCTTCGATGCTTAATTCTTCAATTAAAATCATATCTGTATTTAAGTTAATCTTGTAGTCAATATCTTCAGTGTAAAGATAAGCTATACCACCACTCATACCTGCTGCAAAGTTTATTCCTGTAGGACCAAGTACTACTACCCTGCCACCAGTCATATATTCACATCCATGAGCTCCAACACCTTCAACAACTGCACTTGCACCAGAGTTTCTTACACAGAATCTTTCTCCTGCAACACCATTTATAAATACTTTACCACTTGTAGCACCATATAATGCAACATTACCTACTGCTATGTTGTCTTCTGGTACAAATGAGGATTTCTTTGGTGGATATACTATAAGCTTACCGCCTGATAATCCTTTACCAAAATAGTCATTTGCGTCACCTTCAACCTCAAGTGTTAAACCATTTGGAATGAATGCACCAAAACTTTGTCCTGCTGCACCAGTACATTTAATTGAAATTGTATCTTCTTTTAATCCTTGGTGGCCATTAACTTTTGTTATTTCTGATCCAAGAATTGTTCCAAATGTTCTGTTTGTATTTGTAACATCAAGTTCAAATCTTGTCTTTTCACCATTTTCAATTGCATTTTTACATTTATCTAATAATACTTTTTCATCAAGAACCTTATTTAATTTAAAGTCATACTTCTTGTCAGGGTTAAATCTTACAACCTTACCCTTATATTTATCAGGAGTATAAAGAATACCACTTAAATCAATATTTTGAGCCTTCCAGCCATGAACGTTTTTCTTTTGTCTTAATCTATCTACACGTCCTATCATTTCATCAATTTTTCTAAATCCTAATTTAGCCATGATTTCTCTTAATTCCTGAGCTATGTAATACATAAAGTTAATAACATATTCTGGCTTTCCTTTAAATCTCTTTCTAAGCTCTTCATTTTGAGTTGCAACACCAACTGGACATGTATCTAAGTTACATACTCTCATCATTACACAGCCTAAAGTTACAAGTGGTGCTGTTGCAAAACCAAATTCCTCTGCACCAAGAAGTGCTGCTATAGCAACGTCACGTCCGCTCATAAGCTTACCATCAACTTCAACTCTTACTCTTTCTCTTAAATCATTAATAAGTAATGTCTGATGAGCTTCTGCGAGGCCTAATTCCCATGGAAGACCTGCATTGCTTATAGAATTTTTAGGTGATGCACCTGTTCCTCCATCATATCCAGCAATAAGTATTACTTCAGCTCCACCTTTGGCAACACCAGCTGCTACAGTACCAACACCGCATTCTGAAACTAACTTAACTGAAATTCTTGCTCCTTTGTTAGCATTCTTTAAGTCATAAATAAGCTGAGCTAAGTCTTCTATTGAATAAATATCATGATGTGGTGGTGGTGATATAAGTCCTACACCTGTAGTTGAATGTCTGGTTTTAGCTATCCATGGATATACTTTTTTAGCTGGAAGCTGGCCGCCTTCACCTGGCTTAGCCCCTTGTGCAAGTTTGATTTGTAATTCATCTGCATTAACCAAGTATTCAGATGTAACACCAAATCTTCCTGATGCAACCTGTTTTATTGCTGAACGTCTGCTGTCACCATTGCTGTCTACTATCCATCTTTCTCTGTCTTCTCCACCTTCACCAGTGTTTGATTTACCACCTATCCTGTTCATTGCAATTGCAAGGGTTTCATGTGCTTCTTTAGAAATTGATCCATAAGACATAGCACCTGTCTTAAATCTCTTAACAATTTCTTCAACTGGTTCAACTTCTTCTAGGGGAACTTCTTTTGATGAATAGTTAAATTCAAGTAAACCTCTTAATGTCATTTCACTATCTTCTGCATCTATTAAGTCAGTATATTCTTTAAATAATTCATAATTACCTTCTCTTGTTGCTTTTTGAAGCTTAGTTATTGTCATTGGATTATATAAATGCTGTTCTACTCCACTATCTCTTGATCTTAATTTTTCATATCCAGGAGAATCAAGGGTAAAATCTGCAGCATATGTTTTATCTCTAAATCCATTTTCATGTCTGATTTCTGCTTCTTTTTGTATTTCTTTAAGTCCAATACCACCAATTCTGCTTGTAGTATTAGTAAAGAATCTGTCTATAACTTCTTTGCTTATACCAATAGCTTCAAATATTTGAGCTCCCATATAAGATTGAATTGTTGAAATACCCATTTTTGAAAGTATCTTTGTCATACCTTTTAATACTGCTTTATTATAATTGTGAACAGCTTTGTCATAATCTAATTCAAGCAATCCTTCATCTTTCATTCCTCTTATTGCTTCATAAGCCATATAAGGGTTTACTGCAGCTGCACCAAATCCAACTAATGTTGCAAAATGATGCACTTCACGTGGCTCACCACTTTCAAGAACTAAACCTATTGATGTTCTTGTTCCTTTTTGTACTAAGTACTGATGCATTGCTGAAACTGCAAGAAGTGAAGGTATTGGAACTTTTTCAGCACTAACATCTCTGTCTGATAATACTAAAATAGTATATCCTTTTTCATAAGCTTCCTGTGCCTTTTCATACATATCAGCTAAAGCATCTTCTAAAGAAGTTCCTTTATCAAACACTATGTCAATAACTTTTGTTTTTAAATTATCACTATTTAATGATTTAATCTTAGCCAATTGATCATTATCTATTATTGGACTATCCAGCTTTAATAATTCACAGTTTTGTGGCTTATCTTCTAATATATTTCCTTCTGGTCCCACATAAACATTTGATGCAGTTACTATTTCTTCTCTTATTGCATCTATTGGCGGATTAGTAACCTGTGCAAATAATTGTTTAAAATAGTTAAATAAAGGCTGTGCTTCTTTAGATAAAACTGCAAGAGGAGTATCAACACCCATTGCTGCTAAAGGTTCTGCACCAGTTTCAGCCATTGGAAGCATAGTAGTTTTAACCTGTTCATAAGTATATCCAAATACCTTTTCAAGTCTGTCTCTTGTTTCACTATCATATTCAATCTTAAATTTATGAGCATCTGGTATTCTTTCAAGTGTAACCATATTTTCTTTAATCCATTCACCATATGGATGTTCTGTAGCATACTTATGTTTAAGTTCTGCATCACTTATTACTTCTTTTTTTACTGTATCAACAAGAAGCATTCTTCCTGGCATTAATCTGTCTTTCTTTTCAACATTTTCAGGATCTATTTCAAGTGCTCCAACTTCTGAAGAAAGAACTAATCTTCTGTCTTTAGTAATATAGTATCTTGATGGTCTTAAACCATTTCTGTCAAGTACTGCACCAACCTTTGTTCCATCAGTAAATACTATAGATGCAGGACCATCCCATGGTTCCATTAATGTAGCATTATATTCATAAAATGCTTTCTTTTCCTTGCTCATTGTTTTGCTCTTATACCATGGTTCTGGTATTTTCATCATAACAGCTCTTGTTATGTCCATACCATTCATATATAAGAATTCAAGATCATTATCAAATATGGCTGAATCTGAACCTTCTTTATTTATGATTGGTAATACTCTTATTAAATCTTTACCTAAAACTCTTGATTTAAGGTTAGTTTCTCTAGAGTAAATTTTATTTACATTACCTCTTAATGTATTAATTTCACCATTATGAATCATAAATCTGTTTGGATGAGCTCTTTCCCAGCTTGGGAATGTGTTGGTTGAATATCTTGAATGTACTAATGCCAAGAAAGTTTCAACTCTCTCATCTTGAAGATCCTTATAAAATACTCTAAGCTGAGTAGATAAAAGCATACCCTTGTATACTATTGTTTTACTTGAAAAAGATGCTATATAGAAAGTTTCATTTAAGAACTTGCTTATCCATGAAGCTCTCTTTTCTATATTTCTTCTTACAATGTATAACTTTCTTTCAAATGCCATTCCACGTTTAATGAAAGAAGGACGTTTAACAAATGCCTGCATAATATATGGCATGCTTTCAAGAGATGCTTTACCTAATATTGATGAATTAGTTGGTACTTCTCTCCAGCCAATAAGCTGCAGGCCTTCTTCTTTGTTAATATCTGCAAAAAGACGCATTGCTTCTTCTCTGGCTTTCTTTTCCTGTGGCATAAA
>CAZPRO010000137.1:0-6591 GCA_964588775.1 uncultured Clostridium sp. | reverse complement strand
CAAGTAACTATTAATGGTGAAAAGTTAAATATGAATGTTGAAGTTATAAAATAATGAATTATTGTAAATATACTAGGAATCTAAAACTTTAGATTCCTAGTTGTTCTTTCTATATAATATTTGATTGAATAATACTGCATATTTTTGTGAATAATTATAATGTTATTTATGTGGAATTTTAGCAATAAAAATGGTATTATATATATAAAATACTATAATTGTGAAGGTGAATTTGTTATAAAATAAGAAGTGTTGTTGAATTATAGTAAATTATGTTAAGATAAATTATTTAGAAAATTCAAAGGAGGAATGAATATGGCTGCTTCTATTAAAGATGTTGCAAAGGAAGCTGGAGTTTCAATTGCAACTGTTTCTAGAGTTCTAAATGATATCGATGTAGTAAATGAAGACACTAAGAAAAAAGTGTTAGATGCAATAAAAAAATTAGGATATAGACCTAACATAGTGGCAAGAAGTTTAAAAACCCAAAGAACAAAAACAATAGGAATATTACTTCCTGATATATCTAATCAGTTTTATCCAGAAATTGTTAGAGGAGCTGAAGACGTTTCCAATATTTATGATTATAATATAATATTGTGTAATTCTGATATGGATATGCAGAAGGAAAAAGAATACCTAAGGGTATTAAAAGAAAAAATGGTTGATGGAGTAATTTACATGAGTAGTTCTCTTAACCAAGAAATAATAGATCTTATTAATGAATTAGATTTAAAAACAGTTCTTGTTGAAACTAAGGATAAGGATGAAGCACTTCCAAGTGTTACAATAAACAATGTTAAAGCCAGCAGTGAGAGTACTAATTATTTAATAAATAAGGGATTAAAAAACATTGCATTTATTGGAACTGAAAAAGATGGAATGAATGCATGGAGTGACAGATACTTAGGTTATGAAAAGGCAATGAGAGAGGCTAATATTGAAGTTAATCCTGAACTTGTTTATTTTGGATCTATGAAAATGAAAACAGGTTGTGAAGGAATACATAAGTTTATAAATAGTAAACAAAAATTTGATGGAATAGTATGTGCATCAGATGACATTGCCATGGGAGCAATAAATGAATTGAGGAATAATAATTTACAAGTACCTAAAGATGTCAGTGTTATTGGATTTAACAATAATTTTGCATCTTCAGTATTTTATCCTAAAATAACAACGATTGCACAGCCAACATATGATATGGGTTCTGTTGCTATGAGAATGCTTATAAAGATTTTAACTTATAAACCTTTAGATGAGTCACAATATGTCTTAGAGCATTGTCTAATTGAAAGAGATAGTACAAAAAAATAATTTTTATTAAATAATTAAGGCAGAGCTATAGAAATAGTCTGCCTTAATTTGCGTTGTTATATTAAAATCAAAAGATAATCCAATTGTTAATAATAATATGAAAGATATAAAAATTGAAGTTGGAAAAGTTACAGTGAAAGCTTTGACGCTTACAATATTTGTGATATAATTGAAATTAAAGTTAAAGTTAAAGCAGTATTTTTGATGGGATAATGATATAAATGGAAAGAAGACATGACATAGACTGGATTAGGAGCAGTATTGTTTTAAGTATAATATTTTTCCACAGTCTTATTATTTTTATGACAAGAGAAAGTGCTATAATGTATGTGCGTTCAGGAGTTAACAGTATTTTATGTGAATATATAGAAGCTTTTATGAGTAGATTTCATATGACAATACTTTTTTTCTTAGCAGGAATGTCTGCAAGATATTCATTGATAAAAAGAGATACATTAAGCTTTGTAATAAATAGAATAAAAAAATTATTTGTTCCTGGATTATTAGTAATTATATTTTTAAATCCTATTGTTTCATATTTGTATGGAGTACAACATGGACAAGTTTATACTTATTGGGACAATTATATTATGTTTTTTACTAGAATCTCAGATGAATTTAATGGGACAACTCCAGGCTTTTCTCCAATGCATATATGGTTTTTGCTATTTTTATTTGTCTTTTCTATAATATTAATTCCACTGTTTAGGTTTGGAAATACACAGACAGCGAAAAATATATTTGAAAAGTTAAGTGATTTCTTTTATTTACCATATACATTAATGCTTTTAGTACTGCCATTTCCATTTTTATTTGTTGTTGATATTTTTGATGAAATGAATCCAGTTGCGTATCTATATATTTTTATTATTGGATATTTGTTTGCAACAAGTGATAAATATCAAAAAGCAATAGATAGAGATAAATGGTTTTATATTGTAGCTGCTATAATATTAATGATAATATATTTGAGTGGGAGATTTGAAATAAATATTGAACAATGTAGTGGTGGAATTAGATATGCACAATCATATATAGCCAAGGTGCTTAGGATACTGCCTATATTTGCAATACTTGCTGCTGCTCATACATGGATTCCTAAAAGGAATTTTAAGATATTAGAATATATGAATAGAAGCAATTTTTTCATATATTTAATACACATGGCGATTTTGAATTGTGTTGCATATATGGTTATATTTGTGTTTAATATGAAAAATATTTATGGTTTTATTATGATAAATATAGTTTCATATTGTATTTGTTTTGGCTTATTTGAATTATATGAAAAAATTAAAAAAATAAATTATTGAATAAAGAAACATATAGCAAAGTTGAGTATGTATAGTTTTTGCTATATGTTTCTCTGTTTTTATAGTATTCCTTCACTTTTTAATATATCTTCAAGTTTTTGAACTTTAGTTGTTAGAGTAACAAATTTCTTTTTTAAGTCTTCCTTTGAAGCATTACTATTTGAAATACATTGTTCAATTTCTTCAACAGTTTTTAAAGCTTCATCAACATCATTTTGAGCTATTTTTAAATTGGAATCTTTCATAAGTTAATCTCCTTATTTATGTATTGAATATTATATGTATATTATACCATTAAACATAACAATTTAACCATAACACTAATAAAAGATAAAGTTGAAGAATATAAATTATTTAAGAATAATTATGAAGGACTGACTTAATGATAAATTATATATGGTTTATACTTATTTTTTTTGGAGCTATAGTTGGATTGATTAATGGAAGTGGCGAAAATATATCAAAATCAATTATAAATTCATGCGGAAATACAGTTACTTTTATAATTGAACTTACGGGAATTATGTGTTTTTGGTGTGGTATTATGAAAATTGCAGAGAAAAGTGGGTTTACTAAAAAATTATCTGTTATATTGAAACCAATATTAAAATTAATTTTTAAGCAGGCATCTAAAGATGAAAAGACAATGGGAGCAATAGTGATGAACCTTACTGCAAATATGATGGGTTTATCAAATGCAGCAACACCATTTGGAATAAAATCAATGGAGGAGATGGACAAATTAAATAAAAATAAAGGCATAGCATCAAATGATATGGCTTTATTTTTAGTACTTAATGCAGCCTGTGTACAATTTATACCTACTACAATCATTTCAATAAGAGCAGCTTGTAATTCGGCTAATCCAGGAATAATAATAGTACCAGCATTTATATCAACTTTTACAGCAGCAATAGTGGGAATATGTTCATGTAAAATTTTAGAGAGGTACTTTTAGCTATGATTAATTATTTAAGTAAAAGTATAATTCCAATAATTTTTTTACTAATTGTCACTTATGGAATGATAAAGGGAAAAAAAGTATATGAATGGTTTATTGAAGGAGCTAAAGAAGGTCTTGATGTTGTCAAAAGAATTTTTCCATATATACTTGCAATGATAATAGCAGTACAGATTTTTAGAGAAGCAAAACTTATGGATGTTATAAATTATTTATTAGGGCCTATAGTTAATTTGATAGGGCTTCCCAAAGAAATAATACCACTGGTTATAATAAAGCCATTGTCTGGCAGTGGAGCTATTGGAGTGTTTACAGATATAATAAAAAATTTTGGTCCAGATACTAAGATAGGACTTATTGCATCTGTAATTATGGGAACTACGGAAACTATTTTTTATACCATAACAGTTTATTTTGGTGCTGTTAAAGTAAAAAACATAAGGCATACATTATGGGCAGCAGTATTTGCAGATATAACAGCAATAATAATGGCTGTTTTTGTGGTAAATTTCTTTTTATGTCACATTTGAAAATTTAAAAGGGGTTGTGCACTAAATAATTAGTGCACAGCTCCTTTTTCTTTGACAAATCAGAATTTGTAGGTTAGTGGTAAATCACCGAAAAGAAAAGACATGCAACTAAAATTTAAATTTCATTGCATGTCTTTTCTTTTCTAGTTTTACCCTATAACCAAATTCAGTATATCCATATATTAACAAGCGAACCTTATCTCCAATTTATAATGGCTTAGTAAAGAATCTTGATGTTTTCTCCATCAAGATTCACGACAAATTATGATTTATATAAATATTAAAGATATAGAACATATTTAATGTGACAGATCCTTATATTTTTAGTTAAAATATATAAAGAATAATTATGATAAGTAATGAATATTTAAGTTTGGTAGTATAATAAGATTAAATTGTTAGTACACTAGATACAGAAGGAGAAGAAATATGGATAAAATAGTGCATATTAATAATAGAAAAAATTTAATGGAATCAATAGATAATAATTCAGTAGTTGTTGTATTTGCAGGAAAAGCTCCTAAAAAAACAGGGGATGAAGTATATAGATTTTCACCTAACAGAAATTTTTATTATTTAACAGGAATACAAGAACCTAATCATATTGCGGTTTTTACAAAAATAAATAATGAAATAAAAGAAAAACTATTTTTAAAAGAAATAGATTTAGAAAAAGAAATGTGGAATGGAAAGACTTTAAGAGATGAAGAAGGAAGAGAAATTTCTGGAATTAATGATGTATCCTATATGAATGATTTTTCAGTATATTTAAATAGATGTTTTAATGGAATGGAACAAATAAATTTGTACTTGGATTTGAATAAGGAAATGCTTGATGAGGAAGATTCTCCAGCAGTAAAATTTTCTGCGTATATTAAAAATAAATACCCTCAGATAGTTATAAAAAATATAGCAGGAAAAATCATTCCACTAAGAATGATAAAAAGTAATGAAGAAATAGAAGAAATGAAAAAAGCAATTGATATAACTATAAAAGGTGTAGAATCTTTAATGAAAAATTCAAGACCAGGAATGAAAGAATATGAGCTTGAAGCATACTTTGATTTTCAATGTAAAACAAGAGGTGTTAAAGATTTAGCATTTACTACAATAGCAGCAGCAGGTAAGAATGCAGCAACTCTTCATTATGTGACAAATGATTCAGAAATTAAAAGTAATGATTTAATTTTGTTTGATTTGGGTGCATCATGGAATTTATATAATGCAGATATAACAAGAACATTTCCCGTTAATGGGAAATTTACAGAAAGACAGAAGGAAGTTTATAAAGCTGTATTAAGAGTAAATAAAGCAGTAATTGAAAAAATAAAACCTGGAATTGATTATCAAGAGCTAAATGCATGGGCTAGAGATTTAATAGCACAGGAATGTATTAATCTTGGAATGATTAGTAAAAAAGAAGATGTTGGAAAGTATTACTGGCATAGTATAGGACATAATCTTGGACTTGATACACATGATTTAGAGCCTCAGGGAAGAAAGTTCAAGTTTAAGCCAGGTATGGTTTTTACTGTTGAGCCAGGAATATATAGTGCAGAAGAAGGAATAGGAATAAGAATAGAAGACGATGTTTTAATTACTGAGGATGGCTGTGAAGTGTTGACTAAAAATATGATAAAAGAAATTGAAGATATAGAAAATTTTATGAGAAATAATCCATAAAAAACCTTTTAAATTTAACTGTTCATTTAAAGATTAGATTACAATTAAAAAAATTATTGCAAAAGTATAATCTTTAATGTATTCTATATGTTATATTATGAAAAAGTGAATAATTATTAAGGTAGAGGTGCAATATTTAAGAGTAATATTACAGAGGCAAGCACTATGAAGTAATAAGAAAGGAAATATTGCCGAAGCTTGCAGTTTATGCTTTAGGGCTGTAAGGCTGGGGCTGTATAAAATATATACAGCACTGTCACAAATATTTTGTGTTGAGCTATCATTCGTGGAACATAGATAATTATAATTTATAGACCTTGAGTGTGGACTCAAGGTCTTATTTATTACAGGAGCACTTATGGAATTATAATGCTGTTTAGTTAACTATCTTAAAATGTTCATAATAAAATAGGGAGGAACTTTATAATGGCACATTTCAAAAAGAAACATATATTTTTAATAACATTTATGCTATTTATAATTTCATGTACAACAGTTTTTGCAGCAGAAGATGTTGCACAAGTTAATGCGGACAAATTTGGTTTATGGACAATAGTTCCGCCACTTGTTGCAATTGCATTAGCATTTATTACAAAGAATGTAGTTATTTCGTTGTTTTTAGGAACTTTATCAGGATGCTTTATACTTGAGATTATGGGCAGTAATCCAGTTACAGCTTTAGTCAAAGCATTTTTAGATTTTATTCAAAGAGCATTAGATTCATTAGCAGACCCTTGGAATGCAGGTATTGTACTTCAAGTAATGGTTATTGGAGGAGTTATCAGCT
>CAZPRO010000136.1:3922-6738 GCA_964588775.1 uncultured Clostridium sp. | reverse complement strand
ATGTACATCTAATGCATATTTCAAAATATCCTTACCTCTTTTCTATAGTTTATTTCACATATATATACTATCACATAATATGCGTTTTTATAATTAAGGTTACATTCTTTAAAAAAACTTTTAACTAATTTACTCAACTCTGTTTCTTTTTATTCCTTCATTATACGCCCTTATATTTTCTATTATGTCACTAAAAAGTCTGTTTCTTGATTCTTCACTTGCCCATGCCACATGAGGAGTTAAAATTATTTTATCCTGATTTTTTATTTTCAGCAAAGGATTACTTTCTAATATGGGTTCAACATCAAACACATCCAGAGCAGCTCCGCCAATTAAATTTTCTTCCAAGGCTTTTGCCAAATCATTATTATTTACTATAGGTCCTCTTCCTACATTTATTAATACTGCTTCCTTTTTCATCTTTTTCATTGCATCATAATTGATTATATTGCTTGTGTGTTCATTTAATGGTGCGTGAATGGAAATTATATCACTCTTTTTAAGAAGTTCTTCAAATTCTACTCTTTTATAATAATCATCTGAATTTTTTCCACTTGTAGAATAATATATTACTTCTGCTCCAAAGCTTTCTGCAATTTTAGCAACTCTTTTACCAATATTTCCAAGTCCTATTATTCCCCATACTTTTCCTTCAATATCATAATAGGACTCTTTAACATTGGTAAACATCCCACTTTTAGAATATTCGCCTCTTTTAACAAAGTTATCATAATAACTTATCTTATTATATAATGAAAGGAGAAGTGCAAATGTATGCTGTGCCACTGTTCCTGTAGAATATCCTGATACATTGGTAACTGCAATATTCTTATCTTTTGCTGTCTTTATATCTATATTATTATAGCCTGTAGCCATTTCACAAATCAGCTCCAAATTTTCTGTATTTGACAATTCTTCTTTACCCAAAATAACTTTATTTGTTAAAACAATATGAGCTTTTTTTATTCTTTCTGATATTTGTTTTTTTTCTGTTTTATCATAATATACCACTTTACCAAATTCATTTAACCTGCTAAAATCTATATTTCCCATAGTACTTCCATCTAAAATGACTATATTTTTCATTGAATATTTCTCCTTGTTTATTAAATATTATTATCTTCTAATATTATTATAAATAAAAATAAGAAACAAGCTTAAAAAATCACTCTAATACCTGTCTCCTATTTTTCTATAAAACTAATATTGTAAAGTTTATTGTAATTTAAATGTAGCAAGCATTTCATCCAAAGTTTCAGACTGAGCTGTAAGTTCTTCACTTGCAGCTGCACTTTCTTCAGCTATGGCTGAATTTGATTGAATTACGTCTGTTATTTCCTGAACTGCTCTGTCTATTTCTTCTAAAGAATTTGACTGCTCTTCTGCTGCAACAGAAATATTATTAACAAGAACTTCTGCATCATGAGCCTTATTAACTACTATTTCTAAAGCCTTTGAAGCATTATCAGCCAGTTCTTTTCCCTTATTAACTGAACTTATAGATTTTTCAATTAATTCAGCAGTGCTTTTTACAGCATGAGAACTATTTTCTGCTAAAATTCGTACCTGCTCAGCAACTACAGCAAAACCTTTTCCAGCCTCACCTGCTCTTGCTGCTTCAATTGCTGCATTTAGTGCTAAAAGATTAGTCTGCTCTGCTATACTGTCTATAGTATTTATTATTTCTCCTATATTTCCAGCAGCTGCTGCTATTTCCTCAATTGCCTTTACCATGTTTTTCATTTCTTCATCACTATTTTTAATCTCATCAACAAGCTCATTTACAATATTATCTGTATTTTTAGCATTATTTGCAGTATCTTTAGTTTTGTTAGTTATTTCATTTATTGATGCTGTTAATTCTTCTACAACACTTGCCTGTTCAGTTGCACCAGTTGATAATACCTGTGCTGTTTTAGAAACCTGTACTGCTCCGCCATTTACCTGTCCAGTTGCTTGTCTTATTTCATTGAAAGTTGAATTCAGCTGACCTCTTATGTCTTTTAAAGCTTCTTCTATTCTTACAAAATCACCTTCATAAGTTATATTACTTGATGTAACTAAATCCCTTTGTGATATTCTTCCTAATACATTACTTATATCTTCAATATATTCTCTTAATCCATGTATAGATTTATCTATTGCATCTACTATAATCTGTATTTCATCATCAGTATTTATTTCAGGCATATCACTCTTTAAATCACCATGTGAAAATAGTTCAAGTCTTTCAGCCAGCATATTTATTGGATTTGCAATACTTCTTGCCAGATCTTTAGAACGTCTTAAACAATAAACAGAACTTATTACTGCCATTATAACCATAATTATAATTGATAATGCTGCCTGAAAAATATATTCATTAGTATCACTTGCTACTCCGATTGACCATCCATCTGTATTTTCTATTGGTGCATATCCAAGCATTTTGGTAACTCCATTATAAGTATATATACCTGTTCCACTTTCACCTTTTATCATTTTTTCTTCTATCTTTGCTAATTTTCCTAATTTTTTATTAGTTTTAGCTGCTACAATAACGTTATCCTTTTTCTTAACTAAATCTCTGTTATTATGCCCAATTGCAGTAGCTTCCTTATCTAATACATATGTTGTACTCTTATTTCCAACCTTAATTTTATCTACTGCACTGCATAGCACTTCAGTATCTACAGCTCCATATACAGCACCCTGAAATTCATTATTACTTACTATAGGTGAAATTACATAAAAGTAACACTGTCCACTGCTTTCATCAACTTCAACACTTGATTGAACAGTCTTTAATTCATTTTTACATTTAGTAAAATATTCAA
>CAZPRO010000136.1:0-3822 GCA_964588775.1 uncultured Clostridium sp. | reverse complement strand
TTTACTGAAGCTGGTTCAATGTGCCAGATTTCATCACAGTATTGTTTTATTGTTCTGTCACTAGAGAATTCTCCAGAATTAGCTAAATTAGCTAAGCACTTTTTAGCCCATACTCTCTTGTCTTTGTAATCTTCAAACACTTTATCTTCTACTTGTTTAAATAAATCAAAGTCAGCAAGAACAAAGTATTGATCTCCTTCTTCTAACAATGCATTATATAAATCTTCAAAATATCCTGTGCCGCCATCATCAAGCATACCGTTGATTAAAGTATCTACACATCTCTTTATGCATGGATTGTTTCTGTAGTAATCCTTAGGATTATAGTTATTTCTTAATTTTTCAATATCTTCAACCTTTAATCCAAAGATATAGTTATTTTCTTCACCACTAGCATTAACAATTTCAATATTTGCTCCATCTAATGTTCCAAATGTTGGTGTAGCATTTAACATGAATTTCATGTTACCAGTTCCTGATGCTTCCTTACCAGCAGTTGAAATCTGTTTAGATAAATCTGAACCTGGGAATAATTTTTGAGCATAAGATACTCTATAGTTGTGAACAAATACAACCTTTATTCTTCCAACAGATACTGGATCTCCATCTATTAATTTAGCTATTTCAGTTATAAACTTAACAATTCCTTTTGCTCTTCTGTATCCTGGGAATGCTTTTGCACCAAAGATAAATGTAGTCTTTGGTATTTCTATATTTGGATTTTCTTTTATTCTATAATATAAGTCTAAAATATATAAAGCATTTAATAATTGTCTCTTATATTCATGAAGTCTCTTAATTTGAATATCAAAGAATGAGTCTGGGTCAACTTCAACTCCTTCTTCCTGTTTAATATACTTAGATAATTGAGCTTTCTTTTCTCTCTTAATAGCCATAAGTTCGTCTAATACAGCATCATCATCCATGAACTTTTCAAGTCCCTTAATTAAAGATAAATCCTTAACCCATGCATCTGTTCCTAAATGTTTAGTAATAAATGCTGATAATTCAGGATTACATAATCTAAGCCATCTTCTTGGAGTGATACCATTTGTCTTATTTTGGAATTTCTCTGGATATAAGTTATACCAGTTGTTAAGTTCTGTATTTTTAAGTATTTCTGTATGAAGAGCAGCAACACCATTAACAGCACTTCCTACATAAATTGCAAGATTTGCCATTCTTATCTGATCATTTGTAACTATTCTAAAGTTCCAAATTGCCCCTTCATCATAGCCCTTTTGTCTTAATTCATTAACTAAAGTATCATTTATTGCATAAGCAATTTCCATAATTCTTGGGAATAATTTTTGAATTAATCTTATATCCCATTTTTCTAATGCTTCAGCAAGTATTGTATGGTTAGTATAATTGAAGAATTTCTTAGATATATCTAAAGCCTTATTAAATTCTACATGTTCTTCATCAACTAATATTCTCATAAATTCAAGAATAGAAATTGTTGGATGTGTATCATTAAGCTGTGCAACATTATATTTTGCAAAATCAGTAAAATCATTACCATAAGCAGCTTTATATTTCTTAATTATATCTTTCATTGAAGCACTTGAGAAGAAATACTGCTGTCTTAATCTTAATATTTTACCAGCTTCTGCAGTATCATTTGGATATAATACTCTTGAAATATCTTCTGCCTTATTTCTTGCAGATACAGCTTCAATGTATTGTTGATTATTAAATAAATTAAAATCAAATTCTCTTAAAGCTTCACACTGCCATAATCTTAATGTATTAATGTTCTTTGTATCATAACCAATTATAGGAACATCATAAGGTACAGCTTTTACTGTCATATCTGAGAAATTAATAATCTGAGTTTCATCATCCCTTCTTATGCTCCAGCAGTCACCATACTTAAGCCATGTATCTTCACATTCAGTCTGGAATCCATTTTCAATATTTTGTTTAAATAATCCATTGCTATATCTAATTCCATAACCAACCAAAGGCATGTCCATAGTTGCTGCAGATTCAACAAAGCAGGCTGCAAGTCTTCCAAGACCACCATTACCAAGTCCTGCATCTTCTTCAACTTCTTCAATTTTATTTAAGTTCAAGCCTAATTCATCAAAAACTTCTTTAACTTCATCATATAGTCCTAGATTGATTAAGTTATTTCCAAGAGCTCTACCCATTAAATATTCAGCTGATAAATAGTATGCCATTCTTCCTTTATTGTAAGTTGAAGTTGTCTCATTCCAATTATCAACAATCTGTTCCATAATTGTAAGTGAAATTGCATTAAAAATTTGGTAATCTTCAGCTTTTTCTAAAGTAACACCATGCTTTACTTTTAGGTATCTGTTTATCCCCTCTTTAATAATTTGCTTGTCAATTTTCATTTTATTATTCACACCTTCCATATAATTTACTTAGTTGTAATATATTATTGGCTAATTCATCTGTAAAAGCATCTTTCTTAGCACGCCAGCACCAGTTGTTTCCAATAGTTGATGGCAGATTCATTCTTGTTTCATTACCAAGATTCAAAAAATCCTGCATTAATGCTATAGAAACATCTGCTACACTGCTCCATACCCCTCTTATGAATCCCCAATTATATCCTTCTTCTTCTGTTAATCTCAAATACTTTTTAGCGTGTTCAATTTCGTTCTGTGATGCAGTAGTTTCAAACCATCCACGTACAGTATCATTATCATGTGTTCCTGTATAAGCTATACAGTTATTTATATAATTATGCGGTAAATAAACATTTTTGCTGTCGCCTCCAAAGGCAAAAGCTAATACTTTCATTCCAGGAAAACCAGATTCCTTTAGAAACTTTCTAGTTTCGTCTGTAAGCAATCCTAAATCTTCGGCAATAATATCTACATTGCCAATTTGTTTCTTTATTTCATTGAATAATTTCATAGCAGGGCCTTTAACCCATTTACCATTTTCTGCTGTTTTTTCCCCACAAGGAATACTCCAATATGCTTCAAACCCTCTAAAATGGTCTATTCTTATAACATCATAAAGTTTCAAACTTTGACGTATTCTATTTATCCACCACTTATATGATGTTTTCTCCATGTACTCCCAGTCATATATAGGATTGCCCCACAACTGACCAGTTGCCGAAAAAGCATCTGGCGGGCATCCTGCAACCTTTTCAGGCTTTAATGTTTCTTTATTAATTAAAAATAATTCCGGTCTGCTCCATACATCTGCACTATCTTCAGCTACATATATTGGTATATCTCCAATAAATTTAATTCCACAATTGTTCACATATGACTTAAGCTTATTCCACTGCTTAAAAAATTCATACTGCAAAAACACCCAATATTGTATTTCTTCCTTTTGCTCTATTTTATATTTTTCAAGAGTATTATTATCTCTTAATTTTTCTGCTGTATTCCATTCCTGCCAGCTTTTTAAATCTGAAGCCTTTTTGATTGCCATATAAAGGGCATAATCATTCAGCCATTCTTCTTCGTCTTTTTCAAATTTATAAAATTCATCTGGTATGCTTTTCTTAAAATTTTCATATGCTGTTCTTAGCACTTTCATTTTATTATTAAATATTTTTGCATAATCAACAACATCATCATTATGGCCAAAATCCTCATTTGCATAATCCTCATATTTTAATAAACCTTCATCTTTTAAAATATCTAAATCTATAAAATAGGGATTTCCTGCAAAAGCAGAAAAAGATGCATAAGGAGAATCACCGTAGCTTGTCTGACCCAAAGGCAATATCTGCCAGTATTTTATACCACTTTTCTTTAGAAAATCACAAAATTCATATGCTTCCTTTCCTAAAGTTCCTATGCCATAGTTATTAGGTAAAGAAGA
>CAZPRO010000135.1:0-6783 GCA_964588775.1 uncultured Clostridium sp. | reverse complement strand
TATGCATTTGAGCATCTTTCATCATTTGTTTAAATTCAGGTCTGTTTGTATTTTTGCCAGAGAAGCCTTCATCTTCATATATGTAAGTTTCAATATAATTATTATCAGCAGCATATTTTTTGCACATTTCAATTTGATTTTCTATGCTTTCACCTTTGCCAGTAAATTTCGATTTTCTTGAATATATGGCAGCTTTCATTATAATAATCCCCCCAATGCTTTGTATATAAATAATTGTAGATATAAATGAAATATAAGTTAATTGAGCTTTAGTACATATATATTAAAAAAGTCAGTAGTAAATGTACTAAATTACACATGAATAATATGGTATTTCATTAAGTCTAAAAGTATTTCTTATATTGTTATATTTTATTTCATCAGAAATTATTGAGGAGATTTTATAATTTATAATTTCTTCAGTTACATGAAAGTGTTCTGCCATTTCTGGAATTGAAATTACACAGCTGTTAAGGGCATGTACAAATTCTGAGTCGCTGATTAAAAAGTTAGCTGCCCAGATCTTTGCCTTTCTTTCTTTTTTGCTTTTATAAAGTCGTTCACTATAATTTTTTGATTTTATAGTTAAATCTCCAGTTGTTGTGAAGTGGTGTCCTAATTCTTCACTAAGTATTGATATATATTTATTACTATTATTTTGTAAAGAACTTTTAACTGCAATAGTAGGTGGAATGTTTGGAAGTTTTATGTATATTCCATCAATATCTGTAGTGTTTATTTTTAATTCTTCTAGAATTATATGTTCTTTATTTATGATATGAAAAATTAAATTTAGTTTTCTCATATGTTATCACCACCTAATAAAAATGTTATAATAATATTATAACGAACTTATGTTTGCGTGTAAACTTTAAGTTGCATATATTGGAATTTTTAATTATATATTGTAATGGGGAGTTTATATTTATATAATTGTAATTAGGAGAGTGAATAGAAAAATGAAAGTTTTACTATCAATTAAGCCACAATATGTAGAAAAAATATTTACTGGCAAAAAAAAATATGAATATAGACGAAATATTTTTAAAAGAGATGGAATTGATACTGTTATTGTATATGCTACAAAACCAGTTGGAAAAGTTATTGGGGAATTTACTTTTGATAAAATATTGAAGGAAAATCCAAATGATTTATGGAGGCAGACAAGAAAATATTCAGGTATATTAAAGAAAGATTATATGGAATATTTTAAAGAAAGAGAGATGGCTTTTGCATTTCAAATAAAAGATATAACAATGTATGATAGACCATTAGAATTAAATGAATTAAATCCTAATTTAAAATGTGCACCTCAATCATTTATGTATATTGAAAGCGAGGTTACAAGACATGAATAATGGAATTATATTTGTAGCAGGAATACATGGTGTAGGAAAAACTACACTATGCAATATAGTTAAAGAAAAATTAAATATCAATACTTTTTCATCTAGTGCACTAATACAAAAAGCTAATAGACAAAAGAATTTTATTGATAAACATACAGATAATGTGAAAGAAAATCAAGATATTTTATTACAAGCGATTCATCAATATATTGATCAAAAAAATATAGCAATGTTAGATGGTCATTTTATTCTAATAAATGGTAATAACGAACTAGAAAAAGTACCAGTTACTACTTTTAAAGGTATGAATATAATAAGTGTAATCTTAATTATAGATGATCCTCAACAAATTTTAGAGAGGTTAGTAAATAGAGATAACCATAAATACGATTTAGAGTTTATTAAAAAATTTCAAGCTGAAGAAATTAGTTTGGCAAAAGAAGTTTGTAGAATTATACAAAAAGAATGTTATATATATGATAAGCAGAATAAGAATATAGATTTTGTAAATATAATAAAAAGATTAGTATACTAAACTAATCTTTTTATTGTTATAGCTAAAACTTTATAATTAGAAGCTTTATATTTAGGGTAAATATTATATAATGCATTTAATAAGTCTTTACTTGAAGTAAAGTTTCCAATTCGTTTAATATCGATTGATTTTACCATATCCTCGAAAGAAGCATAAATTGAAATATTTATTATACTTACAGGAGAAACATCATTTTTACATTCGAATAAAATTGTATCTCCTACTTTTAACTTAGAACGTTTTTCATCTAATAATCTTATTTCTATATCTTTTTTACCAGACTTTAGTAATTGAAAAAACTCATTTGTTAAATGCATTTTTATAATCATTTGCATTCCCTCTTGTTCTCTTTATATTAGATATGAAGTATTTATTTGACCTAATTGTAGAATAGAATTAAACTGAGCATTTGTCAAGGATGTAAATCCCCAGTAACTAGGGTTTAAACCTATATTATCTATTAAATCACCTTGAATTATTCTCTTTTTTAGAGAAACATTATATAACATTTTAACTACATAATATTTATTACTACTAGTGTAGAAATCATGTATTTCTTTATCTGAAAATATGCTGTAGTTTTTACAATAATTTTTGACATCATTGAAACTAGTAAAATCATGAATATTTTTTATATCAATTACAGTACAAACGGTAGTCGCTACTGAACGATAACGTGCAGGTCCTTGATGATCACTAGTCCTATAAATTATTAAATTATCATTAGGATGCAAAGCTGACATAGAATACATTTTCGCAATATATATTTTTGTTATACTATTTGTATGAGATACATCTTTAATGATATCAAAACTTTCATTAAATAATTTTGAATCAGGAAATAATTTAGTATGATATTCAGGGCGTATTCCTAATAAAAAAGCATTAGAATTAGTATTAACTTTAGGATAGTCGAGAAGAATATCGTTTTTTATTGAAGAAATTGATTTTACTAAGACATTTTCAATTCCATTTTGAGTTGTTTTAGAGCCATGTATTGAAAAACCGAATTTTTCAAACATCTTTAATAGATAGGAATGATGGGAAAAAATTGTAACATAAACTAAATCAATATTTTTACTGATCGCATAGTCTAGAGATTTTTTTATGAATCTTTCTCCTAATCGAGTTCCATGAGGGTTATCTTTGAAAGTACCAATTTTTATTGCAGATTGACAGTTTAAAGTAGGCTGGATATCTGTAATTGGGCCCTGTTCTTCTTTTAGATACAAAAAACCTTCCAATGAGTTGTTGACTAATTGAATGAAAGCTGAATCTCCTAATTGTTTTTTTCGATTAAACCAAGTTGAGAATTCTGTATAATCTTTTTTTAACGAATCAAAAAAAGTATCATTTAAATCAATTTCATTAAAAGGTTTGTATAAAAATTTTTCTGACATAGACTTTAATCCTCCATTTTTAATTTATTACTATTCTTAATAGCATTATTAGCATGTACACTAATTATGTAGTTAATATCATATTTGGAAATATAATTCAAATATTCTGATGGATTTATCACTTTATCATTTACTAAATTATTTGAGTATATTTGATATAAGAATTTGGCTGAATCTGGTACTGATTTTTCTTTATATAATTTTTCGAATAAGTCTCTTGCTTTGTAGTAATTTTGTTCGACACCATGTCCGTAATAATAACACATGGCTAAATAATAATGAGCTAGATTTAAACCTTCATTAGATGCTATTTCAAAAAAATGAAATGCTTTTTCTGTATTTTGGAAAATGCCTGGATATGAGTTGTAATATAGAATTCCAATATAAAAAGCAGCTTCTTTATTTCCAGCTTCAAATGATTGAATAAAGTAATCTAAAGCTTTTCTGCAACCCATGATATCTTTTTGAGTAGAGAAATCTTGCATACAAGTTAATGCTTTTTGATATAATACTTCCTTTTGTGTTAATTCGATACACATGATCATACCTCCTTTTAAATAACATAAATTATAAAATATTACAATTGCTATTAAAAATAATAAGTGCTATATTTAACACTCATTATTTTATTTACTTTTATATTTATCTCTAATATAAGCAATAAAATTACTAATTTCTTTTTGAGCTTCATCAGGAAGATCGTCATATTCATTATTACTGTGAAGTGCAACTGTAGTTTCAGAATCATTTAAGTAATTTCGAATATTAGTTTTTCCAAGAAGATAATCTAAGGATACATCAAAATAGTTAGATAATTTTATTAATATATCAGTATCAGGAACTCGTTTTCCCTGTTCATAAAAACCATATGCACTTGTTGTTATATTAAGATATTCTGCAACATCTTTTTGAACAACTCCTTTTTCAGTTCTAAGTTCTTTTAATCTTTTTGAAAACATATAAAATCCTCCATAATATTTTAATATTATTATACAACTAATAGTTGTTGATATACACAACAACAACGAAATGTTGATATAAAATATTGACAACAACGCTTTGTTGTTATAATATAATATCAACAGATTGTTGTAAGGAGGTAAGAAATGAAAAATAAATTATTGGAGTTTAGAAATAAGAATGGATTAACTCAAAAATTAGTTGCAAAATCGATAAATAAGACTACAAGCTATTATGGAATGCTTGAAATAGGAAAGCGAAAGCTATCTATAGATGTGGCATATAAATTATCAAAATTTTACAATACAACTATAGAAGAAATTTTTTTTAACAACTAATACAACAAAATGTTGGTGTAATTAAATAATAATACATAAGGAGGAAAAAGTGAATGGTGCAAAAGTACAGAAATATTTATCAAATTGCTAGAGAAAGTACAGGATTAACACAAGATAAAGCTGCAGAGCTCATGGACATATCAGTGGACAGCATAAGAGCTTATGAAGGAGGGAAAAGAATACCTCCAGACAGAGTTGTAATTATGATGGTGGAAATATATGATGCTCAATATTTAGCATATCAGCATTTAAAAACATCAGCAGAGATTGGTCAAAAATATTTACCTAACATTGAAATAACAGAATTGCCAGTTGCAATATTAAGACTTCAAAAGGAAGTTTCTGATTTTATAAAATGCAAAGATGCAATGATTGAGATTACATGTGATGGAATAATTGATGAAGATGAAAGACTTGAATGGGATCACATAATGAAAGAGCTTGATGATATTGTTGAAGCAATAATGGCATTGAAATTTTGCAAAGTAACACATTGAAATTTAATTCATAAGATGAAATGTATGAGAGATAGGAGGATGAATATGAAGAATGACAAGATAAGAGTTACAATAATGGATTTGGAAGATGAAAAAGGATTTTATGAGCTTTTAGCTGAGGCTCAGATTGAAGCTGTTATGCGTATGTGTCCTAAAGAATTAAGAATTGCAGTTCTTGATAATGCATTATCAATTTTAAAAGGTGAGCAAGCAGTTACAAGATGATAAGCAGGCTGAAAAGCCTTTGAGTAATTAATTAACATAAAAAATTGAAAGTTGAGGAGAAATAAAAATGCATTCAATTAAATGTCCTAAGTTTGTACACAATAGTGCAAAAATAAATAAAAGAATTGTGGATAAGAACTGCAGAAAAGCGCATGTTTTAAAGGTTTGTTGTGGTAATTATAAAAGCTGCAGTTTATGTAAGGAGTGATTGTAGATGAACATAATAGAAGTTCTGTGGAAGCTTGGATATGATGTTATAGAAAGTAATTCAATAACTAAAAAATACACAGTTCAATTTTCAACAGAAAGAAAAAGAAGAATGTGGAAGGCTATAAAAGAGGGAACATTATCTGTTAATAATGAGCTGCTTAATGATATGTATTATATTACAGTTGGCGAACTAAGTTTTAACGATACAGGTGATTTATTTATAGAGTTTATAGATATTAATACAAAAGAAACTATTGATGTATTTGAATATAGGAATATGAAAGATAATGAAATTTATTAATAAAAAAAGAACCTTATATAAAGGTTCAGCGTAATTCTGGGTTAAGGACTGCCATCCTTAACTCCATTATATAGAAAAATGGAGGAAATGTAAATATGATTACAGTTTTAGATTTAGGAAATAACAATATAAAGGGACTAACTGATATAACTGGCCCTATAAATTTTAGAAGTAACTTAAGCAGAGATTATGAGTCATATCCTGATGGATTTAATTATGTGTTACTTGATGGCCAATATACTTATTTTGAAAAGGGAACTTTCAGTAAAGAATATATAAAAACTAACAAAGATTATAAAGCTCAGCTGCTTTATGGAATATCAAAATTAAATTTTGATGCAGATCTTATTGACACTAATTTAACTTTATTACTTCCAATAAGTGAAATGGAACATAAGTCAAAGTATGAAAGTGAATTAAAAAATAAGCAGTTCAAGTTCACAGTAAAGGTTAATAAGAAAAAAGATATGACAGTAAATATTAAAGATGTTTTTGTTGTACCTGAAGGTTATGCAAGCTATTTTGTTTTAGATGATAAGGTAAAAGCCAGCAATGTTTTAGTAATAGATATTGGTGGAAGAACAACAAATGTTGTTGCAATGGATTATGGAAAACCACAGGTGCTTAATACTTATAAAATAGGAATATTAGATTTTTAATCTAAATTAAAAAACTTAAATGAGGACAAACAGCATAGGCTTGAGGATATTGAAAAAGCTATTCAGCGTGGAGATATTAAAGTATCACAGAAGGATTTGGCATTATTTATGAATGACATAATAAATGAAATAAGCCTGGCAGTTAATATTAATCATTACAATGTCAGATTTACTGGAGGAGGTTCAGAAGTATTAAAAGATGTTATTACAAATAATTTACCTAAGCAATGCAGCATATTAGAAAATTCACTTTACAGCAATGTTTATGGAGCATTGGAAGTAAGTAAGCAGATATGGAGCAATGAAAAG
>CAZPRO010000134.1:5389-6911 GCA_964588775.1 uncultured Clostridium sp. | reverse complement strand
TTTTTCTTCATCCTGACTATACAATATTGCATTATTACAATCAACTTTTATATTAATGAGCATATTTTTCAAAGTTGTATAACTTGATATACTATTTTTATCTACTACTGTTTTATCTAAAGAATTTGCTATAACCTCAATCTTTTTCCATGTTTCATTAAATTTATCAGTATTAGAATCAGTTCCTGTTATTACTGCACTTGTATGATCAACCAGTTCTTCAGTAAGACCTTGAATCTGACCTTCTTTTGTAGTATTTTCTATAAGTCTTTTGTATTTAACATTATAACTATAATTATTTAAAATACAGAATAAATTTGCTACAAGCATTATTGCCATTACTATCATAAATGAAGTTATCATTTTACCTTTTATGCTTTTTTGTGTTACCATATATTTATTGTTCATTATGCCACCACCTCCTATTGCTTTTTAGGTCTTTCATTTTCTGGAACATTTGCATAGACTTCATCATATCCATGATACTCATCTTTAATTATTGTATCCATAATATTATCCTTTGTAACAACAACTGGATCTACAAGGCATGAAGGAACATTTATCTTTCCATTATTAGTAACATCCTTTGTATTAACTTTCTCACCTTTTGCAAATTTTATTGCTGCATCTGCTGCAGTTTGTGCTAAAGGTTCAGCTGGTTTATATACAGTCATAAGCTGTGTGCCCTCAACAATTCTCTGACATGCAACAAGTTCTGAATCAAGTCCCGTAACAGGAATTTTTCCATCCATATTAAATTTTTTTAATGCAGATACTGCTCCTGTAGCAGTTCCATCATTAGCACATACAATTCCTTGAACATCTGTAGATGTATTTAGAAATTCTAATACATTATCATAAGCTATTTCTGATTTCCATTCTGCAGTATATTCATCCATAACTATATTTATATCTGTATTTTTTTCTAAAGTATCCATTGCTCCCTGTCTAAACAAAACAGCATTATTATCTGTTGGTGATCCTCCAACATAAGCAATATTCCCACTTTTTACATTTTTCATCATTTCTTCAGCCTGAAATTGCCCTACTTTATAGTTATCAATTGCAACATATAAGTCAACATCACTATTTTTTATTAGTCTATCATAAGCAATTACCTTGATTCCTGCAGCATGAGCTTTCTCTACAGCCTCAGCACATATTTCACCATCATGTGGAACTATAATTAAAACATTAACTCCTTCTGCAATTAATTTATCTATTTGTGATAACTGAACATTATCATCACTATTTGCCTGTTCAACTAAAACTTCAGCACCTGAAGCTTCTGATTTTTCTACAAGCAATTTTTTAGTAGTCTTCCATACTGGTTCTTTTAATGAATCCATAGAAATTCCTATTCTTACTTTTTCTCCATCCTTTAAAATATTTGTTTTTGATAATTCATCTATATTATTTCTATAATTATCCAGCTCATATTCAGCTAAATTATTATTCAGATTTGAATCTGTTTTTTCATTTGTATTAACACCACAGCCTATTAAATTAATTAAAAATAACA
>CAZPRO010000134.1:3459-5289 GCA_964588775.1 uncultured Clostridium sp. | reverse complement strand
TGCTGCAACAACCTGTATTGAAACTGCACCTAATATCATACCAATAATGGCTGTCTTTTTACTCTTTTTTCTATGATATAAAAGCCCGGCTGGAACTATTAAAGCACTTCCTACAATAAAATTGGCTGTTACCCCAACTATTCCTGATGAACTTCCCTTTACAAGCAAATATAGAATATTTTTTATTAATTCTATTAATACACCTACAAATGGACCAAATGCAAATGTACCCATTAATGCTGGAACATCACTAAAGTCTAGCTTAAGCCATGGGAACATTGGAATAATAGGAAAATCCATGTACATTAGAATTAATGCAATTGCTGATAATAAAGAAATTTTGATAAGTTTGTTTGTTTTTTCCATAAAACTCTGCCTCCTCAAAAGTATCTTCCGAGTGTAGCTTATTTAGGATAATCAGTATATTATCTTATAAAATTCTTTTTTATTTTGCCCAAAATCTCATTATTATTAACAAAATAGAAACCCTGATGAATTAAATTCATCAGGGCAATAAATACATTATTAAAAAGAATTCAAAAATCTTAAATTTCCTAAGTAAGTTACCTTCTTTCATCCAGACTATACTGTTGGCTTCGGAATCACACCGAATCTGCTTATATTTAAGCTCGCGGGCTGTACCGCCAGTAGGGATTTACACCCTGCCCTGAAGATATTTCATATATAATTTTTACTTATTCATTATATAATATAGTTTGTCTACATGCAACATATATTAACAATTTTTATTATTTTTTCTCAATTACTACAAGCACAGGTGCCTCTTCACTTCTATTCAAAAAAGTCTGCTCCATTACTCCAAACTGGTTCTTAGGCAGCTCCTTTAAAAATGGCATAATAATACTTTCTTCTTTTTTTCCTTCAGCATGTCCTCTATATAAACATATGGTCATAATTCCGCCACTATTTAAAATATCCAGTCCGGCCTTTATACTTCCCAGTGATGTTTCACTTTTAGTTGTAATATTTTTATTTCCTCCAGGAAGAAAACCAAGATTATACATTATACAGTCCACTTTTTTGTCCACATATTCTTTAATTAAATCATGAGAATTGTGTATAACTTTTACATTTTTCTTATTTTTTTGTGTATAGATTGTACATGCTTCCTCCTGAATATCAAATGCATATACTTCCTTAAACCTTTCTGCAAGAAAATCTGTATCATGTCCATTTCCTAAAGTTCCATCTACTGCAATATTTTTATTTTCTAAAAATTTCTCAATTATGTAATGTGCAATTTTACTTATATCATCAACATATTTAAACATACTCTCATCTCCATAATTATTATATCTATAAAATAATACTATAAAATCTAACCCATTTAAATATCTATTTTACTGCATAAAGAAAGACAACTAACTTTTTAGCTAGCTGCCTTTCTTACATTTAATCTTATTATAAATTTTCACCATTACTTGCAATGACTTCTTTGTACCAGTTAAAGCTCTTCTTTTTATATCTGTTTAAATTTCCAGTTCCATCATTGTTTTTATCAACATAAATGAAACCATATCTCTTTTTCATTTCACCAGTTCCAGCTGATACTAAATCTATACATCCCCATGTAGTGTATCCTATTAAATCTACTCCATCTATTACTGCTTCTTTCATTTCTTTAATGTGGTCTCTTAAATAATCAATTCTGTAATCATCATTAATTGAACCATCTTTTTCCATTTTATCAACAGCACCAAATCCATTTTCAACAACCATTAATGGAATTCTGTATCTTGCATACACTTTATTTAATACAGTTCTAAGTCCTATTGGGTCAACCTGCCATCCCCAGTCACTTGCTTTTAA
>CAZPRO010000134.1:0-3359 GCA_964588775.1 uncultured Clostridium sp. | reverse complement strand
TTACCCATCTCTTCTCTTTCCTGAGCTAAGAACACATCTTCTGGATTACAAGTATATGGATATAATGCTTCATATGCAATCATACATCCAATCATAAAATCCGGATTAATTTCATGTCCCATTTTAACTGCTTTTGCACTTGCAACAAATTGATGATGAAGTGCCTGGAATCTCATCTGGTCAGTATAGTTAAGTTTATCTATTGGACCACCTTCCTTATCAAAAAGCATTCCACCTCCAAAGAAACCTCCAAAAGATCTTTCTAAAATATTTATTTCATTAAATGTAAGCCAATATTTAACTAAGTCTTTGTATCTTGTAAAGATTGCTTTGCAGTATCTTAAATAGCAGTCAATTACTTCTCTTTCTGCCCATCCTCTTCCATCATATTTTTTAGTTAATCCATATGGGAATTCATAATGAGAAATTGTTACTAATGGTTCAATATTATATTTCTTTAATTCTTTAAATACATCTTCATAGAATTTTAAACCTTCTTCATTTGGTTCAAGCTCGTCACCATTTGGGAAAATTCTAGTCCAGTTAATAGACATTCTAAATGTTTTGAAGCCCATTTCTGCAAATAGTGCTATATCTTCTTTATATCTGTGATAAAAATCTATTGCAACATGGCTTGGATAATATGTACCTTCCTCAAGTTCAGGAGTAATTCTTCTTGCTGTATCATAAGTTCCACCAGTTAATACATCAGATGTACTTAATCCCTTTCCACCTTCTCTGTATGCTCCTTCAAATTGATTTGCTGCTGTAGCTCCACCCCATAAAAAACCTTCTGGAAATTTGTTTGTATATTCTCTCATATCATACACCTCATATTTTAAAAATTTATTGTTTATTTCTTTAAATAAATATTATCACAACTTTTTCTAAAATTGTTTAAATGACTGGTTTTTGTTACATGGTAAAGCTGTTAGGTATTTGTTTTACAAAAAAACAGTCTGTCACTTCATATTACTATTTGTTTTCTGCTAATTTTAAATTTTTAAGCATAGAATCTAAACAGTCAGCCTGTGCTGTTAACTCTTCACTTGCTGCTGCACTTTCTTCTGCTACAGCAGAATTAGACTGAACAACATCTGCAATCTGATTTATAGCACCATCTATTTCTTTTATGGCACTTTCTTCTTCTTCTATAGCCTTAACAATTTCATCAAATATGGAACTTGTGGCTTGAGTTCTCCTTGCAAGATGTTCAAGACCCTTAGAAGTATTATCAGCAATATTTTTTCCTTCTTCAACTGTTACTATTGAATTATTAATAAGTTCAGTAGTAGTTGCTGCTGCCTGTGCACTCTGTTCTGCAAGTTGTCTTACTTCTTCAGCTACAACTGCAAATCCCTTTCCCGCTTCTCCTGCTCTTGCTGCTTCTATGGCAGCATTTAAAGCAAGTAAATTAGTCTGCTCTGCTATACTATTTATGGTATCTATTATTTCTTTTATGTTTTTTGATGCCTCATTAATTTTATTCATAGACACCATCATATTTTTCATATTTCCATTACTTTCATCTATACGGAATCTTATTCTTCCTACTATTCTGTTAGCTTCTATTATGCTTGTTGATGTGGTACTTACCCTTTCATTTATCTGCTGCATTGATGCTGAAAGTTCTTCAATTGTACTTGCCTGTTCTGATGCACCTTTAGAAAGATTCTGAGCTGTCTCTGCCACCTGTGCAGCCCCTTCATTAACAAGCTTTGATGCATCTTCTACTCTAATAAATGTATTATTCATTGACTTAAGAATATTATTAAGTGATTTTTCTATTTCAATAAATTCACCTTTATAGTCCATTTGAGGTTTAACTGAAAAATCTCCATCTGAAATACTTCCTAAAATAATTTGTGTTTCCTTTATATACATCTGTAAATTTTCAATCATCTGTTTGAAGGAAGCTGCAAGTGCACCAGTTTCAGTTTGTGAATTTATATTTATTTCTACATCAAACCCACCATTTGCAATCTTTTCAGCTGCATTTTTTATAAGATTAATAGGTTCTATTACTTGTTCTTTAATCTGATTCATAGCTTTTTTAGCTATAGCAATAAATCCTAAAGTTCCAGCTATACCAAAAATCACAGCTATAATTTCAATTATTCTGTTTCTTGCAGATAATTTATTAGACTTGTTATTATTTAACTGTAAAAGCTCGTTCATTTTATTGATTATTGCTTCTGCCCTTTCATTTTCCTCATTTTGAACTAAACTAAATGCCTGATCTCCCTTGTTCTCTTTTGCATAGATTACAATTTTTTCTATTATATCATTATAATCCTTTAAGTTCTGCTGAATTTCACTGCATAAATCAGCCTCTTCTTTATTTGAATTACTTATTTCATTTATATATTTATCAATATTATTTTGCCTTGACTCAATATTTTTCTTTATTCTATCCACATCTAAAGAATCTATTTGAAATGTAATTTCCCTTAAATCAAGTCTTACATTGCTGAATTCACTTTGAAATTTTTCTATGGTTCCTTCTAATATTATATAATTATCCAAAGCTCTTTTATAAGCCCCATTTGTTTGTATTAACAATAATATCATAATTATTAATAAGCCTGATCCCCAAATAACCGTTCTCTTAAACACTTCTTCAAATTGCGATTTTATAGACATTTTTAATTCTTTTTTCATTTTAGTCCCTCCAAAACCAATTTCTAGTTATAATATTAAATGTATCAATGTACTTTGTCTAGTAAAATTGTATTTTTTAGCCTATATTTTATTATGTAAATTTGCTATAATAACTAAATGATATGAAATACTTTTTATAAGAAAGAGGTGTTAGTTATTAATACTAACTATAAAAATGCAGAAAATAAATTTGAAGTAAAAGATAATTTAACAATAATGACAATAATGAAGAAAAATGGTTCTGAACTTACTACAAAATTAGATACATCTGATTTAGACAAAGTAAAATCTGCAGGAACATGGTTTGCAGAATGGAACAAAGACAGCAATAGCTACATAGTATGTACTATTGACCCATCTCAAAAAAATAAAAAGGGTAAACCATTAAAGCTTACTCTTCAAAATTTTATTATGGATGCAAATCCTAATGTACCAATTATACATGTTAACAAAGATACTTTAGATAACACCAAAGCTAATCTTAATATATTTGACAGAAAAGAAAAGAACGAAATAGAAAAAGTAGACAACAATACAATTGCTATTCTTCTAAAAGATAAACATGGAAATGTAAATTCAAAGGCTATTATTAATGCTTCAGATTTACATGAAGTTATAACTAATGAATATACCTGGGTAAATCATAAAATAAATGGTGAACCATGTGTAGTAGCCAATACCCCAGAAGGAAGAGTAAG
>CAZPRO010000133.1:0-6972 GCA_964588775.1 uncultured Clostridium sp. | reverse complement strand
AATGCTTCAATTGAAGCTGCTTCTAAACCATCGTTTGTTAATACTTTTATCATGATTTAACCCCCAATTTATTTATAATATGCTTATTTTATATATTTTACTACTTATTATGTTCCAATTCAATACTTTAATTGGCTAAAATACATTTTTTATGAAAGATAAAAATATTTTTAATCCTTTTATCTTTCATATTATTTATTAATCTTCATCAAAAAATAGAACTGACTCTGTTTCCCTACAATATTTAACACACATACATTGTGCTAAATTTCTAGGACATTTATAACAAAGGCATCTTAAATCCTTACCGTCACACTTATTGTTCTTAAAGTCCACACAATTACTACAGTTTACTCCATTTCCTGCTGGCATTTCTTTTTACTTTAGATACTGCATCACAAATAGACTGCAGTTTCTTCTCCTTTCATAATTAAAACAGTACTGCTTTTATATAAACAATTCATTTTTCTAAATAAAAGTAATACTTACATTCTATTATAATACAACATATGTATACTTAACACTATTCTACATATATAAATCCATACAAATCATCAGTTGAATATATTTCTCTATATTTGAATAAAGCTCCATGCCATGCTGATTCTGATATGTACACTTTGCCATTTTCAATTTTTTCTACCACTGCTACATGTCCGCATCCACCTGAACCTGCTAATGAAGATTTCCAAACAGCTAAAGCTCCAATTCTAGGCTCACTTCCATATTCATAACTGCCCTTCTTCTTGTTAGCATCCCACCATTCATATGCATTGCCTGTAAATCCTGCATCAACTGGTGCTTTACCTGTTAATTCAAATATTCTTCCCCATGCATACCAGGTACAGTTTCCAACTATGTCTTTACCATTTTGAGAGAAGGGAGGTGATAATTTTATCTTATAAAAAATATTTTCATCTGAATAATAACATTCATTATCTTTCTCTGGTGCTTCAGTTCTAATAACTCCCTTATCTAATGCTGAATCCTTCAAATCCATGTCTTCAAATGCAGCATTATCTTTTTTTGAATCATCCTTATCTTCATGGTTCTCTTGTAAATCCTCTACAGTCTGATTATCATCTACTATTGTATACTCTTGTCCACTATTGATAAAAACATTAGGATCAGTTACGCTTGTAAGATTCTGAACTGGTTCACCTAAATCCTGAGAAGGTGAATTACTTTCCATGTTATTAGGCTGTTCATTTGCTATTTCTCCATATGATTCTCCAATTAATGCTCCACTATCATCAAAGTCATAATTCTTGCCATCTATAGTAACAGTACCTGTTCTCATTACACCATCTGTCCCCAGATAATAATCCTTATTATTATGTTTAAACCATCCAGTCTGCATAACTCCATCAAAATTCATATAATACCATTTCTTACTATAACATATCCAGCCAACAAACATATGTCCATCATCAGCAAAGCAATACCAGTTTCCACTATCTTTAAGCCATCCTGTTTTCATTTTTCCATCTGATTCAAAATAATACCAGTTATTATTTATATTTTTCCACCCTACTGCTTTTACTCCATTAACAATCCAATTCCAGTTTCCTGAAGTATCCTTTGTCCAACTTGCTTGTGCTGGTATAGCCACAGAACACATTATCAAAGCAGTTGAAATTATTCTACATATTGCTTTTCTCTTCACTGTCATTTACTCCTTCAAAACCAATTTTATCATCCAGATTAAATATAAACCAAAATATTTAATTGTACAATAATATTTTATATAATGCATAAAAAAGTACCAGCAAATAATTTAAGCTAGTACTTTTTTATTATAACAAATACATTATTACTATTATTGCTACAATTCCTGGAATTCCAAAAAAACCAGAAATTAATGCTGTTATAGGATTAATAGGTATGGAAAATATATAATTTATGCCTATCATATTAAGATTTGCACCTATTATGTTAATTATATATAGAATAATTACTCCAATAACTCCATTAATGAGTATTTTTATTGGCCATTTTAATAATTTTAATGCAATGTAGAGAAAAACTATGCCTATTAATCCATACATGAAATACTGTATATCTATGCCCATATCCTTCCTCCTGCCTATAATTTTATTGAAATGTAGTTAAATTGTTCTTTAGTAAGTAAGAACCTGTAACACAAATACCTTTTTTCTTAGCAATAGACAATAAATATTCATATCGTTTTCTTGCAACGTTTTCTGAATATATTGCCAGCTCAATTAAATGAAATTCATCAACATTATTAAAAATATTCCTTGCTTCTTCAATTTCTAATATAGAATTATTTATAGCCTGTAATAACCAACCACATTCTGCATTGTAATTCTTGTCCAAAACAACTTCCATATTTCTCATACTTTTTTGAAGGCTTTTAGCATTCATAAAATACCCCTCCTAAAAATTCTCCTATTATATTCTATCCATTTTTAAGAGGAATATACTTATTTTTCAAACTTTTGTGTAACACTTTAACCCATTCAGAGTATATTATTTATATAAGAAGCTTTTCACTCATGTTAAACAAAATCTTCTAACTCCCATCTATGTAACACCTTTTTAAAGGAGTTGTTTGCTAAAATTAGTAAGCAGCTCTTTTAGCTTTAATCCATAATTTATTGATGAAAATATTTTTATATCTCTTTTCTTCCTTCCAGAGCTTTAGACAATGTAACTTCATCTGCATATTCTAAATCTCCTCCAACGGGAATTCCTGCTGCAATTCTTGTAACCTTCACGTCAAGAGGCTTTAATATTTTTGCTATATACATAGCTGTAGCTTCTCCTTCTATATTAGGATTAGTTGCTAAAATCACTTCTTTAACTTCTTCATTCATTCTTGCTACAAGCTCTCTTATTCTTATATCCTGTGGTCCTCTTCCCTGCATTGGTGAAATATTCCCATGAAGAACATGATACACTCCATTGTATTCTTTTACCTTTTCCATAGTCATAATATCCTTAGGCTGTTCAACAACACATATTGTTCCCTTATCCCTGTTAGGATTTGCACAAAGAGCACAAGGATCACTATCTGTAAAATTACCACAAACAGAACAGTATTTAATAGTACCTCTTGCCTGAACCAATGCATTAGCAAATTCCCTGACTTCATCTTCTGGCAGATTTAAAACATGCAGTGTAAGTCTTTGTGCTGATTTCTTACCTATACTTGGAAGTTTTGCAAACTCCTCAATTAATTTTTCTATAGCAACAGGATAAAATTCTAACATAACCTTATCTCCTTCAAATCATAAGTTTAAAATTATAACATAAAAAGCACACAGCTTTAAAGTTTAATACAAGCTGTGTACTGATAAAAAATTTTATTCTATTTCTTAGAATAAGCCGCCCATGCCGCCTGTTAATTTTCCCATCTTACTTGCAGTTTCTTCATCAGCTTTCTTTAAAACTTCATTTACTGCTGTTAATACTAAATCTTCTAACATTTCAACATCATCAGGGTCTACAACCTCAGGCTTTATATTTATTGCTAAAATTTCCTTTTTACCATTAGCTTTTACTACTACAGCTCCACCACCAACAGATGATTCAAATTCTTTTGATTCTATTTCTTTTTGCATTTCTTACATCTGTTTCTGCATTTTTTGAGCCTGCTTCATTAAATTATTCATATTTCCGCCGCCAAATCCGCCTGGAAATCCACCTCTTGCCATATCAAAATCCTCCTTGTTTTTTCAAATCTCATTGTTTTATTATATAGCATCTTCCAATAATACACAAGTTAGAAGAACACTCTTTTCCTATTCATTTTTAACCTCAAAAGGAACATCATCTCCAAACTTTTCTCTAAGCATCTGCTCTTTATTTGTTTCCACATTTTCATGTCTTACTACATACTTTACAACAACCTTTTCTTTTAATACTTGTGAAAACACTTCATTAACAGTTTTTGTATATTCAGACTTCTCTAGTCTTGGCTTACTTTGAGAATATAATTCATTAAATTCTATTACCACAACTCCATTCTTAAAACTATAAGGCTTTCCTGTAATCAATGATGCATGAATTATTCTTTCTCTTTTTTCTTTAAATGTTTCTAAAATTTCAGTCCATAATCTTCCCACTTCATCTATTGTAAGTTTGGATTCAGAATTCACAATTTCTTCTTCTGTCATTTCTTCACTTTTAATTTCTAGGTCTGCTGGTTTAGGGTTATTTGAAGTCTTAATTATTTCCTTAACTTCATCCTGCACAGTTTCTGTAACTTGTGAAACTTGAATTTTACCATTTTTCAAATTTTCTTCAAGCCTGTTAAGTCTTGATAATATTACTTCCTGTGATGTATCATATTCAATTTTGCACATTTTTATTATTGCAAGCTCTAAATATAGTCTTCCCTGTTTACTTGCCTTGCTATTCATTTCTGCATCCTGAAGAATTCTTATTATTCTCATTATTTCTTCTACTCTTATTTTTCGTCCCTGTTCCTTTATAAGAGTAATATTTTCAATAGACATGTCAAGAACTTCTTCTGGATTTGTTGTTACTTTTACCATTAAAAGATTTCTAAAATGTGCAATCAAATCTTTTATAAATAATTGAACATCCTTTCCTGCATAAACCATCTTATCAATAATAACCATTGATTTCTCTACATTTCTTTCTATTATTGCATTAGTAATATGAAATAAATATTCGTTTGTAACAAGACCTAAAATACTTATAAGATCATCATAAGAAATTTTATCTTCTCCCATGGCAATAGCCTGATCTAGTATGCTTAATGCATCTCTCATTGCACCATCACATACTCTTGAAATTAAATCAAGACTTTTCTGATCACACTGAATATTTTGAGCATCAGCTATTTTTCTAAGCCTTGCTGATATATCCTTTTGATTTATTCTTTTAAAATCAAACCTCTGGCATCTTGATAAAATTGTTATAGGCAGTTTTTGCGGGTCAGTTGTAGCTAAAATAAATACAACATTCTTTGGTGGTTCTTCCAATGTTTTTAAGAACGCATTGACTGCCCCTACAGAAAGCATATGAACTTCATCCATTATGTATACTTTAAAATTCGCCTCCTGTGGGGGATACTTTGTATCATCAATAATATCTCTTATTTTATCTATACCATTATTAGAAGCAGCATCAAGTTCAGTCACATCTATGGCAAGACCCTCATTAATTTTTCTACACATTTCACATTCATTACAAGGCTCACCATCTTTTAAGTTTAAACAGTTTAATGCTTTTGCCATTACTTTTGCAGTAGATGTTTTTCCTGTTCCTCTTGTTCCACAAAAAAGATAAGCATGTGCAATTCTGTCATTTAAAATTTCATTTTTTAATGTAGTTGTAATATGTTCCTGACCTACTACATCTTCAAAATTTTTTGGTCTCCATTCTCTATATAATGCTGTATAACTCAAAAGATTCACCTCCATATGGCTTTAATAAACCTACCTTTATTATACACTAATGTTATAGGAATTAGTATCATGCTGTATTAATAAATTTATTTATGCACTATTCCAAACCAAATTTATATCATAATATTTATATTAATACAAATATTTTATAAAGTATCGATATATTAAATACTTGATAATTTGGTAGACAATCACTGGTATATTGAGTTTACTTTAATAGCTAAGAACATTTAAACATTTAGTTTGAGTCTTAAATATGCTAAAATGAACTTTGTTATTACAATAAATAATAAGGAGCGTATAAATATATGAGTTTATATGATGATAAATACTTAGAAATAGCTCAAAACATATTAGATTATGGATACTATGATAATAATAGAACAGGAATGCCTACCTATAAACTTCCTCATCAAATAATGCAGTTTAACTTGGAAAAGGAATTTCCTATATTAACAACAAAATTTGTTGCCTTTAAAACATCAGTTAAAGAAATGTTATGGATTATGCAGAAGCAGAGTAATAACATTAACGACTTAGATGGGCATATATGGGATGAATGGGCTGATGAAGACGGGTCTATAGGTAAAGCATATGGTTATCAGGTTAAAAAATATCACCAAATAGATAACCTTATAAAATCTCTAAAAGAAAATCCTCAGGACAGACGTATGATGATAAATCTGTGGAACTGGGAAGATATGCCTGAAATGAATTTAGCACCATGCTGCTTTTTAAGTATGTGGGATGTAACAGATGGAAAACTTAACTGTATGCTTGTTCAAAGAAGCGGAGATATTCCTCTTGGTGTACCTTTTAATACAAGCCAATATGCTGTTTTAACTCATCTACTTGCACAGGTTACAGACTTAAAGCCAGGATTATTCACCCATGTTATAAATAATGCACACATATATGAAAACCAGATAGAAGGAATGAAAACTCAGCTTTCAAGAAAAAATCATGCATATGATGCACCAAAGCTTTGGATTAATCCAGAAATTAAAGACTTTTATAACTTTACTCCAGATGATATAAAACTTATAGATTATAAACATCATGAAACAATAAAAATGCCTGTTTCTGTATAAATGTTAGAAAGGAGATAACTATATGTTTTCACTAATTGTTGCCATAGCAAAAGATAATGTTATTGGAAAGGACAACAAACTTATCTGGCATATTTCTGAGGATTTAAAAAGATTTAAACAAATAACTTCTGGTCACAAAATGATTATGGGAAGAAAAACCTTTGAATCCCTTCCTGGTGTATTACCTAATCGTCAGCATATTATTTTAACCAGAAATACTGATTATAATATAAATGATGACCTTGTTACAATTGAACATGATTTTGATTCATTATTGAAAAAATACTCTGATTCTGAAGAAGAAGTATTCATTATTGGAGGTGCACAAATTTACAAACAATTTTTACCTTACTGTCAGAAACTATACTTAACTTTAATTGATGATTCTTTTGAAAATGCAGATACATTTTTTCCACAATTTAATTTTAATGATTATTCTGTTGAGTTTGAATCTGAAAAGTTTACTGATGAAAAAAGCA
>CAZPRO010000132.1:0-6976 GCA_964588775.1 uncultured Clostridium sp. | reverse complement strand
TGTTGGAAAATAAAAAATGTAAATGAAAAAATAAACAGTTTATGATATAATATAGCAAAGTTATATGTTTTCTAGGAGGAAATATGAAAAGAATTTTATCATTATTATTAATTTTGAACTTTTTCATTTTTATGATTGGATGTAATAATAGTAATAGTGAAAATAATATAATTATATATTGTTCTCATTCAACAGATTTTACAAAGCCAATTATTGACGGTTTTGAAAAGAAAACAGGCATAAAGGCATATGTTGTTCATTTAGGAACTGGGGACTTATTAGATAGAATTGAAAAGGAAAAAGACAATCCCCTAGGAGATGTTATGTGGGGTGGATCTCTTTCAACACTTTCTCCATACAAAGAATATTTTGAAGAATATAAATCTTCCAATGAAGAAAATGTTTATGAGGATTATAAAAATTCAGATGGAAAAATTACATGTTTTTCAGTAGTACCTAGTGTATTAATAGTAAATACAGATGTAATAAAAGATATAAAAATAGAAGGTTATGCAGATTTATTAAATTCGGAATTAGAAGGAAAGATAATTGGAGCAAATCCTGAAAAGTCATCTTCTGCATATGAACAGCTTATTAATCAGCTTTATGCAATGGGAAATGGTAATCCTGATAATGGATGGGAATATGTGCAAGCATTAAATAGTAATATGAAAGACAATATTGTAAGCAGTTCTTCAAATGTTTATAAAAAAGTAGTCAGTGGTGATTATGGAGTCGGTTTAACTTATGAAGAACCAGCAGTAAAATATTCAAAAGAAAATAATAATATACAGATTGTATATCCTAAGGAAGGAGTTATAGCAAAAGCTGATGGTGTTGCTATTGTTAAAGGTTCAAAACAATCAGAAAATGCAAAAAAATTTATTGATTATGTTACAGGTGTAGAAGTACAGACTTTGTTATCAAATGAGTTAAATAGACGATCTGTAAGAAATGATGTAAAAGCAGGAAAAGGAATGAAAAATACTAATGAAATTAAATTAATTTATGATGATTCCAACTGGGTGTTAAATAATAAATCAAATATTATAGAAAAATTTAATGAAACCAATAATTAATGATTTGTAGGAGGATGTTATGGAAAATAATGCTGTTGAAGATAAATTTCAAAAAAAGCTTAATAATCGGTCCATGGCCAATAAGATAGGAAGTAGTTTTAGATATGTAATTATTACAAATACTTTTATAATTGCTATTATGATGATTTTCATAGTATTCTTATCTACTAAAACTGCAGCATTATTTAATGGACCATATTCAAGTTCACGATATATAGGAGACATGAATTTAAGTATTCAAGTAATATACAATAATTTATACAAATCAATTGATGAAAATGATGATGATAAAATTAAAGGATATTTATCTAATGTGGAGACAGAAAATCAATTATTTGAAGAAAATTTTAAATTAACTGAAGAAAGATTTTTAGGTGATAAAAGATTAATACAAATATTAGTTACAAGTAAAAATGAACTTACAGAAACAAGAACAGAAGTTATAAATCTTATCAATAATGGAAATAAGGAAGAAGCTTTAAAGCTATTAAATGGAACATATACAACTCAGAATGATAATGTACGTTCTAATATTAATAATTTGTATGAATCATCAAATATTTCTGCTGATAAATTTGTTAAATCTGTTAATATGGCTAGATACATAATAATTGGTGTTATAGTATTAATGATAATTGTCAACTGTTTATTAGTTACATTTTTTAGAAATGGATTAACTAAAAATATTATTAGAGGTATCAATAGTACAAAGGAAATTTCAGATAAATTATCTCAGGGAATGCTAAATGTTGAAAACACATATACAGATAATGATGAAATGGGTGAAATGTCTAAAAAATTAACAAAATCAATAAACACAATCCAATCTTATATTAATGAACAGATAAATATTTTAAATAATATTGCACAGGGGAATTTAAATATAGAACTTGATGGTGCAGAAGATTATAAAGGCGATTTTATACCAATAAGAGATGCATTTAAAAAGATAATAATAACGTTAAATGATAGTTTCCGTGATATTACTAATTCAATAAAGAATGTGGCAGATAACTCTCAAGAACTATCTGAAATTACTAAGATATTATCTCAAGGAGCGAAAAATCAATCATCTGTAGTTGAAGAACTTACAGAAGACTTTAGTGAAATCTTAAAAGAAATAAAAAATAATACTGAAAATGCAAATATGGCAAATTCTTTTTCTAATGAAACCTTAGCAATTATATCAGAAGAAAGCAGTAAAATGGATGAATTACTACAATCAATGAATAATATAGTTAATTCAGCACAAAATATATCAAATATAATAACTACAATAGAGGATATTGCAGAACAGACTAATTTGTTAGCCTTAAATGCTTCTATTGAAGCAGCAAGAGCAGGAGAAGCAGGAAAGGGCTTTGCTGTGGTTGCTGAACAGGTAAAAGAACTTGCAGGTCAGTCTGCAAAAGCTGTTAGTGATACAGAGCCTATAATAAAAGAAGCTATAGATTTGGCTTATATAGGAAAAAATCTTGCACAGGAAACAGCAGAAAGATTAATAAACATAATTAATAATGCTGATAAAACAACAAATGTAGTGAAAAAAATTGTAGATTCATCAAATATACAAAAGGAGTCATTAGATAAAATTACCGATGGAGTAAATAAGATTTCAGATATTGCAAAAAATAATATAAATTCAGCTATAGAAACAGAAAATTCAGTAATAGAATTAACTAAAGAAGCTCAACAAGTAAATGAAAAATTAGCACAATATAAATTGAAATAATGTATTTAAAAGTGGCTGTCACATTAATTTGTGGCAGTTTCTTTTTTGCATTCAGATAATAAAAGATTGACAGAAAAAAGCAATGGTGATACTATGTGTGTATAATAGATATACACACATAGTATCACCATAAATATTAATTCAAAAGAGGAAGTGATTAGTTGGACATAATAATAAATAATATGAGCAGTACAAAGTTATATGAACAGATAAAAAATTCTATAAAAAGCAACATATTAAATGGAAAATTAAAACAGGGTGAATTACTGCCTTCTATACGAAGTTTAGCTAAAGATTTAAAAGTAAGCATAATAACAGTAAAAAGGGCTTATGAAGATTTGGAAAATGAAAAATATATAGAGACAGTAGTTGGAAAAGGAACCTTCGTTTCTAAATATAATTCTGAAAGATTAAGAGAAACAGCATTATATGAAATGGAAAATAAATTTGAATCTGTTGTTATATCCGCAAAATCTTTAGGAGTATCATTGGAAGAATGTATTGAAATTTTAAAGAATTTATATGGGGAGGTTTGATTTTATGGAAGCATTAAAAATAAACAAAATGGTAAAAAAATATAATGGTTTTACTCTTGATATTGAAAATTTAATTGTAGAAAAAGGATATATTACAGGTTTTATAGGAAAGAATGGATCTGGAAAAACAACTACTATTAAATCGATTTTAGGATTAGTAATTCCTGAAGAATGTAATATGGAAGTATTAGGTCATAATTTATTAATCCATCCTGAAATAAAAGAGCAAATAGGATATGTAGGAAATGTGTCTGGTTTTCTTGAAGAGAGTAGTTTGAAACTTATTAAGAAATCTATATCAATATTCTATACTAAATGGGATGAAAGCAAATATGCAGAGTATATGAAGGTATTTGGATTAAATGAAAATAAAAAATATGGTCAATTATCTCAAGGACAGAAAAAGCAGTTTGAGCTTATTTTGGCTTTGTGTCATCATCCTAAATTACTAATTATGGACGAGCCTACTGCTAATCTTGATCCTATTGTAAGAAATCAAATTATAGATATTGTTAAAGAAATAATTGAAAAAGAAGAAATGAGTGTGTTTTTTTCAACACAAATAACATCAGATTTAGATAAATGTAGTGATTATATTGTATTTATTAATAATGGTAAGATAATACTTTATGGTGAAAAGGATAAACTGTGTGAAAATCATGTTATTGTTAAAGGAAAAAATGAAATTATTGATAATGATATAAAGAATGAATTTATAAGTATAAATTGTACTGAATATGGTTTTGCTGGAATGATAGATAATAGAGAAAAGGCATATGAATTATTTGGTGAAGAAGCAGTATATGAAAAATGTTCTTTGGAAGATTTAATGTTGTATTATACATCAGGAGGAATTAAAAATGAATAATATTATTAAGTTAATAAAATTGCAGTATATTCATGCATTGTCTATAAGAAAATATCTTATAGTTTTATTTACTCTTTCTATTATAATGATGATTATGAATGAAGAATTTTTTATGATTGGTGTAACAATTATGATTATGGGGTTAAGTTATACTGTTGTAGCATATGAGGATAGAAGCAAATGTGAAAATTTAATTTATGCATTACCAGTCAATCCTAAACAGTACATTTTATCAAAATATGTTTATGGATATATTAATGCAGCATTAGTATTAATTATAGCAGTTTTAATAAATAAATTTGTGACAAAGGGAAGTGTCAGCAGTAGTGAAGTTATGATATATCCATTGGTAATTGGAGGCTTTATGACATGTATTATAATACCAATGGCATTAATGTTTGGTTTTGATAAAGTAAGATATATTTTAATATTTCTATGCTGCTTTTCAATTGGAATTGTTCAAAATGTTTTTCCAATAACTTATGATATAAATATAGGGTTAAATAATCAAAATATTATTTTTATAATAGTATTTATTGTATTAAATATAGTTTCATATTTTGTTACTGCCAATGTATATTATAAAAAAGATAAGTAAATTTACATTGATGAGTTTTTGTTGAATCTGATATATATTAATAGTTAAAAAGAGATAAGTGGAAAAATGTTTCAATACAATATTTTAAAATAACTAAACAAGCTGCTAAAAGTTTAATAATATTTTTAGTAGCTTGTTTAATTGTTTTACAAAATTTGGTGCAATGTATGAAAATTAATAAAAATTACAAATTTAGAACAAAAATAAAAAGAAATATGATATAATTATAGGAAAAGTAATAAATCTGAGTTACAATAATATATGAAAAAGCTTAGAAAAAAAATTGGTCTTTAAAGGAGGAGAATTATGGAGCAGGAAAGATTTATTGACGAAAACAAAATTATTAATGAAAAAAATAAAGTATTGCTAATTGCTATGGTATTTTCAATATGTGTTAGAGTTCCCTCTAATCTGCTATTTGAAAAAAATCCTAAATTAGCTGTGTATTTTTCTGTTTTGTGTATAGTTGGAGGACTTATATCCTATATGCTGATAAAAAATAATTTAGCAGTTCCAGGAATGTACTTTACTATTTTTTTATGGTCATTAATAGGTGTTGTACCAGTATTTATAAGTCCTAAATGGGAAAATATGTTTCTATTTTTTTATGCTGTATTTGCAATAATAATTTATGAAAGGTTTATTCCTTTGTTGATACAGATAAGTGTAGATGTTATTGGGATAATTTATTGCTTTATAAGATTTAAAGATACCTTATTTGCAAATTATCAAATATATGAATTACCAGCTTTTCTTGGGTATCATTTATGTGCAATTTTTATACTTGGAATGCTTTGTAGAATAAGCAAGAATACTTATTCTGATTTAGAGAAAAATATAAGAGAATCAACAGAAGCTCATAGAAAAATGAGTAAAATATTTGATGTAACTAAGGAAAATGTATCAAAGTTAAATGTAAGTAATACACAAATAAAAACCAGTATGGAATCAACCAAAGGTGCATCTGAGCAGATGCTGCTTGCCAGTGAAGAAGTAACTAAAAGAGCTACTGAAGAAGTAACTATTGTTGAGAATATGAAAAATCTTATAACAGATGGAGCCAATCAGGTAAAGGATGTAAGTGCTTCAAGTAAAGAAATGAAGGAACTAATGGATTCAGTTAGAGACATTGTAGAGGATGGTTCTAAAAAGGTAAATGTACTTTTAGATGAAGTGGAGAATATTAAAAATAATAGTGAAAGTGCAGTTGTATTAACTAATAAATTAAAAACTCGAAATTCAGAAATATCTGATATATTAAATATATTAAATGATATTACAGAGCAGACAAACCTTTTATCTCTTAATGCATCTATAGAAGCAGCAAGAGCAGGCGAACATGGAAAGGGATTTGCAGTAGTTGCAGAAGAAGTAAGAAAATTAGCTGAAGATTCTAAAACATTTACAAATAAAATAGAATTTATTTTAGAAGAATTATCTAAATTAACAGAACAGGTTGTTAATGAAATTGTCAGTCAGAAGGATTCAGTACAAAATTGTGCAGATAAAACAAATCAAGTAAAAGAATTCTTTAATAAAATTAATGATAATTCTGCTGTATGTTTGAAAAAAGCTGAAAATGTATTTGAGTATTCAGATATATTAAAAAATAAATTAGATAATACTTTAAATCAAACTGAAGGCGTAAGCGATAGTGTTGCAGGAACTGCAGCGGCTATGGAAGAAATAGCAGCATCTATTGAAGATTTAAAAGATAGTATAGATGAGGTTAATAATAGTTATCATAATATAGATAATATATCTGGTAGCTTGTATGGATTGGTTAATGAATAGTTATGTAAAGAATGCCATATTTTATGGCATTTTTTGATTCTTTTAAAAAAGTTTTGACATTATATAAGAAATACGGTACAATAACAGACGTTGTAAGATACAAAGAGCATGCGTTTTTAGCTCAGCTGGATAGAGCAACGCCCTTCTAAGGCGTGGGTCAGGGGTTCGAATCCCTTAAAACGCACCATTTTTATGGTGAACGTAGTTCAGTTGGTAGAGCGCCAGTTTGTGGCACTGGTTGTCGTGGGTTCGAGTCCCATCGTTCACCCCACTATAAATTAGGATATGGTCAAGACTTAATAAACGAATAAACTTGGTTTACTAGCTCAGTCGGTAGAGCACATGACTTTTAATCATGGTGTCCCGGGT
>CAZPRO010000131.1:0-7012 GCA_964588775.1 uncultured Clostridium sp. | reverse complement strand
TTTAACTTCTGCTACAACTTCTTTAGATGAAATCCCAAAACCTATACACATTGGAATATCTACTATTTTACGTACATGCTCAAGGTATTCAGTTGTTCCTGCATCCAAAGCTTTTCTTTCTCCTGTAGTACCATTTGTTGAAACACAGTAAACAAAACCTTTTGCACCTTCAACTATTTTCGCAATTCTGTCTTTTGAAGTTCTTGCTACAAGAGGGATTAAATAAATATTATGATTTACACATATTTCATTTAATTCATTTCTTTCTTCAAGAGGAATATCCGGTACAATAAGGCCATCAACTCCAGCTTCTTCAGCCATTTTCAGGAATTTATCTATGCCTGTACAATAAACTATATTAAAGTAAACCATTATTACCACAGGTACATCACTTATTTTTCTTAATTTCTTTACACTATCAAAAACATCCTTAAGTTTTATTCCATCATTTAATGCCTTTGTATAACAATTTTGAATAACCGGTCCATCAGCCAGCGGATCACTAAATGGAACTCCAATTTCTACAACTGTTGCTCCATTTTTATCAAGGTCTGCAATTAAATCTACTGTTTCATCCAAATTCATTCCTGTTCCAAAGGTTACAAAAGGAATTAATGCTTTTTTATTTTCCTCTTTTAGTTTGTTAAATCTTACATCTATTCTATTCATTTCTATTTACCAAGATATGAAATTATTGCATCCATATCTTTATCTCCTCTCCCTGATAAGTTAATTATTATGATTTTATCCTTGTCTAAGGTTGGTGCAAGTTTTTTTGCATAAGCAACTGCATGAGCACTTTCAAGAGCTGGCACTATACCTTCAATTTTTGTTAAATACATAAAGCCATCTACAGCTTCATCATCAGTTACACTCACATAATCTGCCTGTTTTGTCTCTGCAAGATATGCATGTTCAGGTCCAACACCAGGATAATCAAGTCCAGCAGATATGGAGTAAGCTTCCTGTATTCTTCCATCTTCATCATGAAGAACATAGCTTAACATTCCATGAAGAATTCCTTTTTCCTTTTTAGCCATGGCTGCTGCATGTTTTCCTGTTTCTATTCCACATCCTGCACCTTCAACACCCACAAGCTTAACTTCTTTATCATTAATAAATGGATAGAATATTCCTATTGCATTACTTCCGCCACCTACTGGTGCTAAAACATAATCAGGAAATTTGTTTTCCATCTCTAAAATCTGAGCTCTTGCTTCATCTCCAATAATTCTTTGAAAATTTCTCACCATTACCGGATAAGGATGTGGTCCAAGAGCTGAACCAATAACATAAAATGTATCTTCAACATTTGCTGCCCAGTATCTTATTGCTTCAGTAACTGCATCATTTAAGGTTCCCTGTCCATTGGTAACAGGAACTACTTCAGTTCCTAAAAGTTCCATTTTCTTCACATTAACAGCCTGTCTTCTTATATCTTCTGCTCCCATAAATACCTTACATTCCATACCAAATTTTGCAGCTACAGTTGCAGTTGCAACTCCATGCTGTCCTGCTCCTGTTTCAGCAATTACCTTTTTCTTTCCCATTCTTTTTGCAAGAAGTACCTGTCCTAAGGCATTGTTTATTTTATGTGCCCCAGTATGGTTTAAATCTTCCCTTTTTAAATAAATTTTTGCTCCACCTAAATCCCTTGTCATATTTTCTGCATAATATAAAGGACTTGGTCTTCCTGTATAGTACTTTAGATAATACTTGTATTCATCATCAAATTCCTTGTCATGAAAAGCTTCGTCATAAGCATTTTCAAGTTCAATTAGTGCATTCATTACAGTTTCAGGAACATACTGCCCACCAAATTCATTAAATCTTCCATTCATTTTTAAATCTCCTTTTCATATTTCTTATGTTCTTTTAATTCCATATTTACAAATTCATTTATCATATTTCGATAAATTGATTCAGTTAAATCAGGATTAAGATTATATTCTTGTGATAATTTTCTAACTTTATTTATTATTATTTCTACTCTGTCAGATGCTTTTACACTTTCAATATTTTTCTTAAATGCAGCTGCTTGTCTAACATATTCACTTCTTTCTGCAATCAGCTTTACAATCTTTTCATCAAGCCTATTTATATTCTCTCTGACTTCATTTAAGTCTGAACACCTATTCATACTATTTCTCCTAATAATTTTTTTATCTTTTCAAAGGATTTTATACTTTTATTATCTTCAATTATTTCTACTCCAGAAGAAACATCTACTATTTCCGGTGATACTTCCTTTATTTTTTCACATACATTTTCAGGAGTAATACCTCCAGCTAATATAAATTTGTTCTTAAGATTATAATTTTCAACTATGTTTTTTAATACATCCAGCTTGTAATCTTCACCACTTCCCGGATTATTTCCATCAATAAGATATTTATCAATAAATATCTGCTTTTTTTCCATAAATTTAATAATATTATCTTTTTCTTTTATAGATAGTGCCTTCCATATTTTTATCTCTAAATTTAGTCTTTTTCTTAATTCTGAAATAAATTCAAAATCTTCATTGCCATGAAGCTGAACTGCATATAATTTTACCTTATCACATATATGCATAATTTCTTCTATACTATTATTTCTGAAAACACCAACTGGATTTATGCCATCATCTAATATGCTGCAAAGACATTCAGCCTTGGCAGCTGTTACTTTTCTTTTGCTTTCTGTAAAAACAAAACCACAGTACTTTGGTTTTAAAATATTTAAATATTGTATTTCTTTTTCACAGGTTATACCACATATTTTAACTTCTGTCATTTTATTCTCCATTAATATGAATTTTTAAATTCCTTATATTCCTTTTGAAACTGATTATTTTCAATGTTCCTCATAAAGAATTCCCCAATAAGAACCCCATCAGCACCGTAGCCTCTTACTGTTTTTAAATCATCTATACTCATTATTCCACTTTCAGTTATTTTAATTTTACCTTCAGGAATAAGATCTATAAGCTCTTTTGTTGTATTTAAATCTACTTTAAATGTTTTTAAATCTCTGTTGTTTATGCCTATAATATCAACATCATATTTAAGAGCAGTTTCAAGTTCTTCTTTATTATGAACTTCAACTAATGGCTGAAGGTTAAATTTTTTTGCCTCATTATAAAATTTTCCTAAGTTGTCCTGAAGTGTGCTTACAATAAGGAGAATTCCATCTGCACCAATGACTTTTGCTTCATATATTTGATAAAAGTCAATTATAAAATCCTTTCTTAAAATAGGAGTGCTGCTCATTGATCTTATTTTTTCTATATACTCTGGTTTTCCTTTAAAGAAATCTTCTTCTGTAAGAATAGAAAAAGCATCTACTCCCATATAATTGTAGTACTTTAAAATATTTTCAATATTAAATTCCTCTACAATTATACCCTTTGAAGGTGAAGCTTTTTTAAATTCTCCAATTACAGAAAGTCCATCTTTAGATAAAGCATTTTTAAATTTATTAACATAACCTTCTTCATTTTCTTTCTTTACTATCTTTTCTGCTTCAGTCTTTACAATATGTTCTGATTTCTGCATTTTTACTTCTTTCAGTCTTATTTTCTTTTTTGCAACTATATCGTCTAAAATCATTGTTTCACCTCTTAAGAACTTAAGCCTTTATTAATTCTTCATACTTTTCATATGCTTTATTGCTGTCAATTAGTTCTTCTGCCATTTTAATTCCATCTTTAAATGAATCAGCTATTTCTGCTGCATAAAGTGCTGCACCTGAATTAATTACCACAATATCTCTCTTTGGTCCTTTTGCACCTTTTAAAATATCTATTATAATTTCTGCATTTTCCTTTGGTGTTCCGCCTGCAATATCTTCCATTTTAGCTTTTTTAAATCCTAAATCTTCAACGTTTAAAGTGTATTTTTTTAATGTTCCATTATTTAATTCACAGATTGTTGTTGTTGTTGTTGTTGTAATTTCATCAAGACCATCATCTCCATGAACAATCATTGCACGTCTTAATCCTAAATTCTTAAGCACATTTCCCACGCTTTCAATTAATGTGCCGTCATAAATTCCAAGAAGCTGGCCTGTAAGGGGCGCCGGATTAGAAAGAGGTCCTATAAGATTAAATAAAGTTCTTATTCCAAGTTCACGTCTCTCTGCTGCTACATTTTTCATTGCCGGATTATATTGTGGAGCAAATAGGAAAGCCATTCCTTTCTCTTCTATGATTTTTGCACTTTCTTCCGCTGTATAATCAGTTTTTATCTTTAATTCAGAAAGGACATCAGCACTTCCGCTTTTACTTGATACTGCTCTGTTTCCATGTTTAGCAATTTTAGCTCCGCCGCTAGCTGCAATTATTGCCACAGCAGTAGAAATGTTAAAGGTTTTTCCGCCATCTCCGCCTGTTCCGCATGTATCAATTAAATTGTGAGGATTATCAATTTTTACAGGTGTAAAATTATCTCTCAGAGCCTTAACTGCTCCAAGCATTTCTTCTGTAGTTTCACCTTTATACTTTAATGCAGTTAAAAATGCTCCTTTCTGGCATGAAGTCGCTTCCCCTCTCATTATTTCATTAATTACATCTCTTACCTCATCTTCAGTTAAATTTTCTTTATTTGTCAATTTAGCAATTGCTTCTACTATATTCATTTCTTAACACTCCTTTCAATTTCCCTTTTACTGTACTTCGTTACATATATTAATAACAAAATTTGATAATATATGTTTTCCTTTTGGAGTATATATAGATTCCGGATGAAATTGAAGTCCATAAACAGGATATTCTTTATGCTTTAATGCCATAATTACATTTTCTTCAACAGTTTGTCCTATTATTTCAAGACATTCTGGAACGCTTTTATTTTCAACTACAAGTGAATGATATCTCATAACATCTATTTTTCTTGGTATTCCTTCAAAAATATCCTTTCCCTTTACTGATATTTTTGAAGTTTTGCCATGATATATTTTATCTGCCCGTATTACTTTTCCACCATAAGCCTGAGCTATGCTCTGATGTCCAAGGCATATTCCAAGTATAGGATAGGTATCTCCAAGTTCTCTTATAACTTGAAGTGATATTCCGGCATCATCAGGAGTTCCTGGTCCTGGTGAAATTACAATACCATTTGGGTTTAATTTTTTTATTTCTTCTATTGTAACTGCATCATTTCTGACTACTTTTGTTTCTGCATATTCGCTTATATACTGATAAAGATTATAAGTAAACGAATCATAATTATCAATTAATAGTATCATCTTAAAGCCTCCTTTAATGCCATTAATTTATTTTGTGCTTCTTCAAATTCCTTTTCTGGTACTGAGTCATAAACAACTCCTGCACCAGCCTGAAGATAAGCTGTATTTCCTACTTTAACAAATGTTCTTATTGCTATTGCCATATCTGTGTCTCCACCATAGGAAAAATATCCAACTGAACCGCCATAAATTCCTCTGCTGTACTCTTCTAAATCTTCTATTATTTCCATTGCTCTTATTTTAGGAGCTCCGCTTAATGTTCCTGCTGGAAGACATGTACTTAATGCATCAAATCCATCAAGATTTTCTTTAAGTTTTCCTGTAACACTTGATGTTATATGCATTACATGTGAAAATTTTTCAACCTTCATAAAGTTCTGAACTTCAACACTTCCAACTTTACTTATTCTTCCTATATCATTTCTTGCTAAGTCCACAAGCATAATATGTTCTGCAAGTTCTTTTTTATCTTCCATAAGTTCTTTTTCTAAAAAGCCGTCTTCTTCAGGAGTTTCTCCTCTTTTTCTTGTGCCGGCTATTGGCTTTGTTGATACCTGACCATTTTTTACACTTACAACACTTTCTGGAGAAGAACCAATAACTTCATAATCATCATAATCAATTAGATACATATATGGTGAAGGATTAACTTCTCTAAGTCTTCTGTATATTTCAACTGCACTTTTAGAAGTCTGGCATTTCATTCTAAGAGATGGAACCACCTGAAATATATCACCTGCTAAAATATGCTCTTTGGCAATCCTTACATTTTCTTCATATTTTTCTTTAGTTGTGCAAAATTTAATATTTATTTCTTTCTTTTCCTCTATTTCACAAATATTACATGGCCTGTTTAATAATTCTGTTATATAACTTTTCTGGCTTTCAACTATATCTTCATAAGTTCTTTTATCATTTTCCAAAATATTATCTACAACGAATACCTTATGGGTAAAATGGTCATAGCATATATATCTGCCATACAAATTAAATCTAACTTTTGGAATATTTAAAGTATCCTTATTTTTAAATATAAGCTTTTTCTCAAAAAGAGCAGCTGTATCATAAGACATATATCCTATTGCTCCTCCTTTAAAAGAAAATGGATTGCTTTCTTTATCAAAGTTAATTCTTATTTCATTTTTTAGATTTTCAATTTCATCTATTGTCTCTCCAACAATTTCTTTATAAGGATCTTCACCTAAAAATGAATATCTGCCGAAATAATTTTCAGTGCTTCCACTTTCAAAAATAAATCTCCTTCTTCCTTTAAAACCATTAAAAATTCTTATTGGTGTAACTTCGTCTCCACGATATTCACTAATAAGTGAAAATGTTTTGTTTTCTTTTTTCTTTTCCATAAATTGCTGTTTGCTGTAATTTATCATTTTTTACCTCCATCTTATGATGGTTTCAATATCTTCTAATGTCTTAAGTAAAAAAGAGCCACTTCATTCCATTTTAGGACGAAGTGACTCGCTATGCCACCTAAAACTAATACAAAGTACAGATATAAAACTAATAAAAAAGACACTTATCCTAAATAAGACGAATGTCATAAACTCGTTATACCACCTATGTATATATTATTATCAGATACGTAAACCAAAGTTTATTATATCCTGTCATTTTAACGGCTGACTTCCCGTATATTCCTACTAATAATTTCAGAACATCACCTCAAAGACCCATTCAATAAAGGCTACAGCATCTGACTCTCACCATATATCAGACTCTCTTTGTGCTAAACTCCATTACCTACTATTCTTATCAACGGCTTTAACTT
>CAZPRO010000130.1:0-7023 GCA_964588775.1 uncultured Clostridium sp. | reverse complement strand
CAATTTACAACAAAGAAGGCATTGCAACTGAACTCTTCAAAATAGATGAAAATAACTCGTTTTTGGATGAACTACTAGGTCAACATGATTTTAAAGATTTAAATAATTCTATTGATAAATGGGGATGTAATTTTATGACAATTATATAATATTCTCAATTATTAACAGGTAATACTTTTAATGAAAATCAGGTATTAGATATCTGGAACAATGCTATAAGTTTAGGTTATGTAAACGGAAATGATGCTATGGTTCAGAACAGAAACAATGTATCTTTCTTGGCAAGTAACATGGTAGGTTTAGATGATATGAATATAACATTTGATGATACAAAAAATACTAAGAATTATATACATATTGGTAATAGAATAAACTGGTTATATTCAAATGGAAATCCATATCATTTTACTAATGGTTCAATTTATGATTCAAATATTTATAATCCAGGTTATACAATAAAACCAAATTATAGTATTACACCTGTTAGATTATGGTGGTAATATGATAAAAAAAACACATATATTAATTTGCTATATCATTATATTTAATTTAAAAGTAATTTCGGCATGGGATATTGAAGGTATATGGATTCCTAAAAATAAATTCAACAAAATAGTTAATAATCCAGATTATTTTAAAATTGAAGAAAACATAGAGGGGTTACCAATTATTTTTCATGATGTTCATGGAATGACATCTATTTCATCAGAAGAAAATTATATATTTTATCGTTATAATGGCATATTAAAATGTAATTTTGATGCACATTCTTTTTTTATTGAAAATTTGATATATATTGGTGATAATACTTTAAGATTTGAAATATATGATATATTTTTTGAGGAAAAAATTTTAGTAGATATTATTAAAATAAATTTTATTACTGAAGATAAAATAAGTTTTCAAGGAGAAAATCAAATTTGGAATTTTGATCAATTAATAAAAATTTCATCTCCTGTAAAGATACCTATTCAACCAGCCATACTAAATGACTCATGCGTTCGCATACGAACACAACCAAACTTAAATAGTGATACATGGGGGTATCTAAATAAAGATGATTATGTAAGAATCAAAGATAAATCTTCAGAGTCATTTGAGATAAATGGGGAATCTTGGTTCTGGTATAAAGTTGAATCAGAAAATCTACCAGACGGTTGGGTCTACGGCAAATACTTGGATATAAAGGATTCTGATTTTGAAATTTCTCAAAAAACTGAATCTAAAAAAATAATTCCCAAATCAGAAATACTTGAAACATTATATTCACAAGGAGAGCATATAAAACATAATGCTAAAAATTCTAGAAAAAAAGACGAAAATACATATTTTAATATAAATGAAAAGTTCTATTCATACTATGGAAACACATTTGATAAAAAAAATAGAATACTCACAATTATTAATGATAAAGTATTACTGCCTTATAATTTAAAAATAGGACAAACTGAATCTGAACTAAAAGAAATTTTAGGAGAACCTGATTCGAAAATAAATAACAGTTTGATATATAAATATGGTGAAGAGTATATATATATAGCGAAATTTGAAATAATAAATGAATGTGTCAATCAGATTGAAGTACAATATAGATATTAACTTTAATCTAGGATTATTAAGAAGTAGGACTTGAACTTGCAAAAACAGCCGCTGTATCGTTAATTGGAGCAGGAATGGGAAGTGTTACAAAGAGTTTATCAGGATTAACAAACAACATCGGAAACACAGCAGGAAGAATACTTACAAATGCAGCAATAAATGCAGGTACATCTTATGTAACAAACGTTGCAAACACTGCAATAAACTCATTCTACATAGGTGAAGACGGTTTATCATTCAACACAGACAACTTTACAAAGTCTTTATTCAGCAAAGATTCCTTAGCAGGCGCGCTGGGAGCTGGGGTATGTGGTGGAATGGGTGCAGTAAACTTACAGGACACAAACAACATAGCATTAAACTCAAATACATTTAACACTGGCGGAATAAAAGCCTTTAATGAACTTACAGGAGGCTTAGTACAAAACGGAGTATCTTTAGCAATGGGCGGTAATGCCACATTTAACCTTGCAAGTGCCTATGGAGTGGGAATGTTAGAGTTTTCCTTTGGAAAAGACGGAATAAAAAGCAGAATAGGTATGGGCGGAACAAACATAAGTGTACAAAACTTAAAAGTAGCTGCTTCAGGCTACAAGGAAGCAAGCAAAGTAATTAACTGGAAATACGGCGATACAGAAACAAGCAGCACACTAAACAGCATAAACATGATAGGCTACACGAATTCAGAAATGAATCAGCAACTTGCCAAAGACATTTGGAGCGAAGAACTTGAAATAGAATACGCTGATTTTGAAAATAACGCATTAGGTCGTGCAAATAAAGAAAATAACAAAATATACATAAATAAAAAATTGCTTGGTGGCGGTACAGAAGGTTCTGCTCAGTTAGCTTCAATGTTTAGTCACGAAGGTATTCATTTAGATGGTTATAACGAATTACAAGCTAGAATTGGTGGTTATGATACTTATGCACAATTACAAGACAAGTTTGGAGTAAGAGAAGAAATTTACGATTCAATTTCGGATATTGCTTATATGACAGAAGTGTATAAAGAATATGGCGAAGAAGGTTTGTTCTTTGGATTATTCTTTGGTTCTTCATTTGATGAGAATAATCAAGGATATTATTTCTCCGAAATTAATGATCCATTATGGAGACAAAGAGAAAGTGTTGATTTAAAAGATGTTGCATTGGCTCGTGGATATAATGAATTTATCGTAAAAGAAGCAAACGAAGTAGCACAAGCAAAACTGTATGATAAATATATAAATGGCGAATTTAATAAATATGAAAAGGATAATTTTAATACAGAATATACAAAAGAAGATTTTTTTAAATCAAATTTAGATAAATATTATGATCCTATTGATTATGACTCATTATATAGTGCTGGTTGTACATTAGCGACCACCGCTTATATAGCTTATACCTTATCAGGAAACTTATATTCTTTTGAAGAAGCCAATAATTTATTAATAAAAAAAGATATAGAAGCACAAAGGAATAGTAATTATTCTAAACGGATTTTTACAGAAGATTCAAGTAATGGAAATCAATTAAATTTAATTGGTATTGGTAATCAGTACGCTAATGCAGTGAATGCTTTAGCTGGATATAAAGCAGTTGAATATCAAAATGCAGATAAAAATGGATTATGGTCTTCAAGCAGTTATATGGGAGATAATAATATTGCTAGCGCATTGCAATTTTATTCATCAATTCCTCTGCAAGAATATATTGCTCATGTAAGAATAGCTTCTAGCATAAATCCGAATGATAGAAACGCACATAGTACAGTTTTTAATGGAATAAACTACTCATCAATGAATTTTTATAATTCTACTTATAATTATGTTTCATCTATAAATGTATTAGATCCGATTTCTGGCAATAAAACAGTTCCGTTATATGATGTATATAGAATTGATGTTTTCAAAGTTCTAGAAAGAAGAAATTGGAATAATCAAAAGATATTATTTCCAGAATATGAGGTAAAATAAATGAAAAGAAAATTATTGATTATTTTTATATTTTTTTTAATTGGCATATCTTCATATGCAGTTGATTTTAACTCTTTAGATAAATATATATGGATAGAACAAGTCCTACAGACAAGAGGTGGATATACTTCTTTTATAAAATTAGAAAAAATTCCAGAAAAATATGAAATATATAAAATGAAATATCATAATTGTAAAACTAATAATATTCTTTTTTTTGTATTTTATTATAATTTTACTGAAAATAAATTTTATAAAGTAGAAAATGTAAAGAAAGGAATGTCTTCTATACCTTTGTTCAAATTTAATAATTTAGATTGTTATATGAAAACTGAAGGTAATGAGAATTCATTAGAGGGGAAATATTATAGTGATATTGAGGAATATGATGAAATAGAAATAAAAAAAGTTGAAAAAAAAGATTATTTATATGCTATTTATTTAGATTATGAAGAAAGAGGTTTGCACTTTTTGTATTTAGAAGGAAATACACTAAAAAGTGATAATACTTTTGGTTTATGTAATGAAAAAACGCTAGAAGAACTGTTTTCTGTGGATAGAAGTGAATCTTATTATAATAATCGTAATATTTTATCTACATACTCAAATGATAATTTTTCAATCTATCTTACAAAAAATGAAGAATTCGATATTGAACTTGAATTAAAATCTGATATACAGGAAACTTATTTAATTCCAGAAGCTTTATATATAAATAAATATGTATATCTATATCAAGATGCAGAAATTTTTGATGATAATCTAGATTTCATTAGAAAACAAAATAGATATAGAGAAGAAGTATTAATTATAGACAGAAAAAATAAATGGATTGAACGAAATGGATTAATGACTATGTTTATAAAAGTAAAGTTTTCAGATGGAACTACAGGTTGGATATATTCAGATAAATTTATAATATTTTGAGTTTAGGTAATTAAAAAATGAATCAGCAACTTGCCAAAGACATTTGGAGCGAAGAACTTGAAATAGAATATGCTGATACAGGTAAGTCTTACGGAAACTATACCATTGGCGATAATAAAATAATTCTAAGCGAGAATCTTCTTGGTGGCGGAAAGGAAGGCAGTGCAAAACTCGCCAGCGTAATGAGCCACGAAGGCACTCACTACAACGGAAACAGAATAGAAGGAATCGCCAACATAAGTGCCGCTGACACATATTCACAGCTAAATCAAAACTTCAACTTGCAAGCAGACACATCTTTCAGCCTGGAAATGCTAGCAGGCATAATTAACGCAGACAACTGGACAGAAAACACTGGTGATGTGGATTACTGGAAATTTGTACAAAAAGATGATGGCAGTTTTGGCTGGAACTGGGATAATGACTACGAGTTTAACATAGGCGATAAAACTATAACAGCAGAAGAAATGAAAGGTATAATTGCAAGCCAAAAAGTCCTTAAAAACAAAGCACTTTTGACAGGACTTGGATTAGAAAAATTATATAGTAAAGAAGATAAAACTACATTCTTTACAAGTTTAACGCCATCAGAAAGCACACAAGCACAAAATGAAATGTTCATGTCATTTATTAAAACTGAAGGAATAGATGGTATAAAAGCCTATGAAGAGTTCCTTGCAAATACAGAATCTTTTGCAGACGCAAGTATAAGTGCAGAAATATTGAAAGAAGCGATAAAAGAAGGAAATTCAAAAGAAGTAAATTATTATCTAAACCAAATGAATTCTGCTTTGTATGTTGCACAGGATAGCGGATTATTGATGAATAAGCAAGCAGGAATTATAGACACAGCAGACTTAATAGGAACAGGAACAACTGCTTCTCCATATTTCCCATTGGCAGGAATTATAGATGAAAATAATAAGCCATATGCAAAGATAACAAGCTATGAGGGTTGGCGTATAGTAGATAAAGAAATGTCAGCAATACCAAGTGGAAGTTATAAACTGAATGAGTTTTCACCATTTTATCACAAAGGTTGGGATGGACTTGGAAGTGGAAATATAATTGCTTCTCTAAAAGGCGAAATGTATTTAGATTATTTAAATGCAGAAGGATTTCAAGTAAATAATACAACAGCATTAGGAATATTTAATACTTCTCATGCTTCAGCAAATACAATAGACCAATATTTTAATCTATTTGGACAAGAAGGAATAAATATGACTTGTAGAAATGGAACATACTTATTAAACGGAATCCAAGCTGGAGAAGTTATTGGATATATTGGAAACACAGGAACAAACACAACAGGAGCACATGCCCATATGAGCCTTAATGGAAATGGCGATTTGTTTGCGAATGTATTTAATCAAGGGTACTATTATAGTTTTGATTACAAACTATTTCAACCAGATTCGTATGCATCTTATATGAGTGGTTACAAATCTACGAATCTATATAACCATAATTTATGGGAAAATGTACAAGAAAAAATAAAAAATTATTCAAGTGCTACACCAAGTTTATTTGATTATCAACTTTTTATGAAAAAACATGAAGATGAATATATTTATAATTTTTGGTCAAAGTATCGTTAGGAAGGAGAAGTATGGATTATGAAAAAGTTAGTTGTTTTTATTTTGATGATTTTTTTTGTACTTCAAAGTTATGGTTTGGAGTTAAGATTAAATAAAAAAAATAAGAGGTATAAATGGAGTAGAGTTTTCTATTTACAGTATTCGAGAGATGTTTAATACAAAAAGTTTTATTTATTTGAAAACTATAACGATTGATAAGTACACGTTAGCAGAAATACCAAGATATTTTCAAGTTGATAAAAATAGTGACGTACATGAAATTAATAAAGAAACGTTTATTTTAAAAAAACAAGATAAATTGGATCAAATATTAGATTTAAGATATGGTTACAAGATAAATATTAATGAAGAATTAATTTCCTTTGATAGAGCTAATCCATATAATAGAGGCATAAAAATGTCTGAGAATATTATACCTCAATATTTTTATATAAAATCTCAAAATGATAATATTGTTTTCAATTTTAATACTTGGAAAATAGGAAAAAAAGATTTTTTTTTAGAAGGATATGAATATAACTCATTAAGTGAAAAAATATATTATACAGATGAAGACATAGAACGTAGAATGAAGCTTTATGCAACTTTTACTCAAGAAAATCTATGTTTAGTAAATTCTCGAAAAAATAAAATTGCGGTAGTCTTTGAAGGTTATCCTAATGATAATTGTTCAGGTTTAATCATATTTGATGTTTTATACAATGCAACAGTAAATGATTTTAGAGTAAGATTGCGTTCAGAACCAAACTTAAAAAGTCAAGTTTTATCATTTTTTTATGAAGGAAACAAGGTAAGAATATTAGAGCAATCAGACGAACCTTACGAAATTGATGGAGAAAAACACTATTGGTATAAAGTCGAAAGTGGCACATATCCAGTAGGTTGGGTCTACGGCAAATATTTGGACATAGAAGAATGTGCGGAAGAAAATTAAC
>CAZPRO010000129.1:0-7071 GCA_964588775.1 uncultured Clostridium sp. | reverse complement strand
TTTTATCAAAAAAAGAGGAGATTTTAAATTAAATTTATTTCATGCGTTTGTCCTGTGTATTTTTATTAACGCCTCAAATTAAGTGTTCTTTTAATGTTATATTTTATTATAACTGTAAATTGTGTCTATTATATGACAATAATTCTTTTCAATAATTTATATAATAAAAATAATAACAACTGATTCAAAACATGAATCAGTTGTTATTATTTTTATTATATAAATTCTGGTTCTAACAAACCATAATCTCCATCTTTTCTTTTATATACTACATTAACCTTGCTGGTATCTGCATCTTGAAATACAAAAAAATTATGTCCAAGTAAATCCATTTGAAGAATTGCTTCTTCAGAATTCATAGGTTTTACTCCAAATTTTTTAACCCTTACAAGCTTACCTTCTTCTTCAACTGCAACTTGACTGTTTTCACTTAATTCTGCAAATTTAAATGAACCACCTTTTCTTCTTGATAATCTAGTCTTTTGCTTTCTTATTTGTCTTTCAATTTTTTCAATTACTAAATCCAAAGACTTGTACATATCTGATGTAACCTCTTCTCCTCTTAGTATTATTCCATTAAAAGGTATAGTAACTTCAATAATATGTCTTGTCTTTTGAACACTTAAAGTAACTCTTGCTTCCACATTAGGATCAAAATATTTTTCGAATTTATTTATTTTTTTCTCTATTATCTCCTTTAACGCTGCTGTTAACTCAATATTTTTTGCTATAACTGTAACTTTCATAAATTCAGCCCCTCTCTAATATGAAAAAAAGTTTGGTAATTAATAATTATATTACTAATTTGTTAACTTAAATTTATTTTACCACTCTTTTCATATGTATACAAGTAAATTTTCTGAATTTACTGAAAATTCTTTATAAAAATAAAATGTAAAGTCAGCTGACCTGGTTTTTGCCCCCACACTCGCCTGCTGGAGATTTTGCTACTAAAAATTAATTCCTCACTACTTACTCTCTCAATTTAAAAATTGGCAGGACTTACTTCTATACCGCACCATGCTCCCTAAACATTTTATTTAGATTACGTGGATCGTTTTGCCTGCGACTAGCATCGACTTTCAACCACAGACCTGACTTTACATTAATATTATATAGTAGATTTTGCTAACGTCAAGAGTTTTATATCTTTTATATTGTTTTCACAAAGAACTTTATATGCTTCCATAAGTGTTGCACCTGTAGTTAAAACATCATCTATAAGTATTACTCCCTTGTTTAAACTTAAAGAATTCTCCTTCAGTTTAAATGCTCCCTTAACATTAATATTTCTTTCTTGCTTGGATAATCCTTTTTGTTCTTTAGTATCCTTTATTTTTATAAGAGCCCCTGAATAATCCACACCTATATTTTTTGATATTTTCTTTGCAATATATTCACATTGATTAAATCCTCTCTTTTTTTCGGTTTTCTTGGTAATAGGAACATACAACAAAGTGTATTTTTCAATATCATAGTTTTCTTTAATATATTGCCCTAAAATATCTGCCAAAATGGTTCCTGCAGTAAAATTCCCACCAAACTTAAATTTTAGAATTAATTTTTTTAATACTCCTGTATAATATCCATAGCTCCTAATATTGTCATAATTCTCCACTTTGGTAATACTTTTTAAACAGGGTTCACATATACCCCTACAATCTTCTCTATAACATATAATGCAGTAATCCTCCATTGGGTATATCATCTCAATTATGGCTTCATAAAGGCAATCAGCAATATTAACTAAATTTTTTATATTTCTTTTAATTTTTTCTCCCATACTCGTTTGTTGAAATTTCTTGCCATTTTTTTTGCTTTTTCCATTTCACTGCTTTCTTCATTACATACAAGTAATACTTCTGGAATATTTTCATTCATTTCTCTTATTTTTCCACAAACATATATTATTTTCTTGTAATTAAATTTTAAATGATTACTGAATAAAACTATTGCATTATCTATATGGCAGTATTTCAATAACTCCTCAATTTTATTTGTTATTATAAATATTGCCTTATCTTTCATTATTGATACCTTTTCACATTTTTTTATTTCACTTTTTTGTGATGCCTTTATTATTTTTGCATTTTTTAATTTTAACTTATGACTAAAATACTCATATACATTATCTATCTTTTCATCTTCTGGTACATATACAACTACTTTGTCTCTTCTATCCAAAAACCATTTTATATAATCATACAAACTATAAGGAATATCCTTATCTAAATCTACCCTTGTTGTAATAACTCTTGGTTCAACAAATGGTTTTTCGTAATCATATGCAGCAAATTCAAATTTTTCTCCTATAAGGGAATTTTTTTCAATAGAATATAATATTACCCTTTTTCCTTTATCACTACATAAATCCAATACTTCATGAACATTGGCAGCACTCATATTTGAAAAATAAGTAATATCATCTAAAATCACAAGATCATATCTGCCTTCTATTTTGTTAATATTAATATGATTCACAAAGGTTATTCCTGCATTTGATTTTCCTTCTTTTATATATGAATATGTTATGCTATCATCCTGTCTATTTCTAAAAAAATCCATAAGTTCTTTATTTTCATAGTCTTCTCCCCATACATATAATACTTTTCCATCTTCATTACATACTGTTTTAATAATATCAAAAAATATGCTTGCAGTATTAAAAGGACTTGTTATTATTGATAAAAATCTTATATTTTTTTTATACCAATAATTAATTTTATCTATAGCATACTTTATATCTTCTTCTTTTATATTACATATTCTACCCATTCTATTCTCCTTTTTATTACCACACCATTTATTTTTCTCCAAATTCATCTTCTTTACTTACTATATTTTTTATTCTATATTTTAATGAAGAATATCTTTCCATACTTGTTACATTGCTAATCATATAAGTAAGTGCTTTCTGAAATCCAACAACAACTACAAGCTGTTTTGCACGAGTTATTCCTGTATATAACAAATTGCGGTTCATTAAAAAAGGCGACCCCATAAATGCTGGAATAATAACAACTTTAAATTCACTTCCTTGACTTTTGTGTATTGTTATTGAATATGAAAGTTCTAATTCATCCAAAAAATTCATATCATAAATAACTTTTCTTTCATCATCAAAAATAATTGTTAAGTTCTTATTTTCATTATCTATACTTTTTATAAATCCCATATCACCATTAAAAACTCCCACTCCTTCTTCATCACCATCTCCAGAAATTCTTCTCCATTTGAGTAAGTAATTATTTTTAGTCTGCATTACTTTATCGCCTTCTCTAAAAACTGTATCATGGGATTTTACTTCTTTTTTATTTTTATTTGAAGGATTAAACACTTCCTGAAGTTTTTCATTTAAATTTATAACTCCAAGATTTCCCTTCCTCATAGGAGTAAGAACCTGTATATCCCTTAAAACATCCAATTCTTTATTAAAAGCAGGAAGTCTTCTTTTCATTAAATCTATTATTGTGCTAATAATGTTCTCAATTTTTTCCTCATTAATGAAAAAAAAGTCCTTGTCTTTTTTATTTAAAATAGGCATTTCTCCCTCATTAATCCTATGAGCATTAACTATAATAAGACTTTCACTGCCCTGACGAAATATTTCTTTAAGCCTTACAACTTTTATATATTCACTTTCTATTAAATCCTTAAGAACATTTCCTGGTGCTACTGATGGAAGCTGATCAACATCACCAACAATTATAAGTCTTGTTCCGAGTTTTATAGCCTTTAAAAGATTATGCATAAGCATTACATCTATCATTGAAGCCTCATCAATAATAATTACATCACATTCAAGAGGTGATGACTCATCTTTTTCAAATATGGATTCATCCTCATCTGAAACTCCCATTTCCAAAAGCCTGTGAATAGTCTTTGCTTCTCTTCCTGTTGATTCTGACATTCTTTTTGCTGCCCTTCCTGTAGGTGCTGCAAGAAGCACTTTCATTCCATTACTTTCATATATGTGAATAATGGCCTTTATTATTGTTGTTTTCCCTGTACCAGGTCCTCCAGTAATAATTTCTATTCCATGGCTAAATGCACCTATAATTGCTTCTTTTTGTGACTGGGCAAATTGTATTTTTTGTTCTTTTTCAAATACTTCAATTTCAAATTCTATATCTGTATTTATTGTCTGCATTTCCTGAAGCCCAAGAGTTATTATTTTTCTTGTTATTCCCAATTCACAATAATAATATGGAAGAAGAAATCCTACTTCTTTATCATTGATTTTCTCCAATATTATCTTCTGCTTTGCTGACATATTATATAGAACCTCTTCTATCGAATCACCATCCACCACAAGAACATTCTTACATTGAGTTATTATGTTTTCCTTTGGCATATATGTACTTCCTAATGCACAGAACTGATTCATAACATACTTTATTCCACTTTCAATTCTAAAATGAGAATTATTCTTTATCCCCATACTCAAACCTATTCTGTCTGCTGTTTTAAAACCTATACCAGATATCTGCTCACACAAAACATATGGATTTTCCTTTATAATTATTTTTGCATTAGGACCAAATTTTTTATATATTTTCATACATTGACTGTTGGTAACTCCATGCTTACCAAAATATAAAATTACATCTTTAAGTCCCTGTTGTTCTATATAAGATCTATAAATTATTTCGAATTTCTTATCACCAATACCTTCTATTTCTTTTAAACGTTCAATATGATTATCCAAAATATTAAGAGTTTCTTCTTTAAATTTTGCAATGATTTTTTTTGCTGTTATGGGACCTATTCCATGAATGACTCCAGAACTAAGATATTTTTCAATAGAATCTATTGTATCTGGCATAACTTCTTCATAATCCTGAATATTAAATTGATTTCCAAACTGCTTATGCATACTATAATATCCTGTAAGTTTTACCTGCTGTCCCTCTCTAATAAAAGGAACTGTTCCAACTGCACTTATAAGATTTTTATCACTTCTTATTCTGCATACAACATATCCTGTTTCATCACTTTTAAACACAATATTTTCAACAAAACCATTAAGAATTTCCATATATAATATCTCCAAACTATTTCCATATAAGTTCATTCTTTAATACTATTTTTTTATTATATCATAATTTAAACCTTATTCTTAAATTATAAAAAGAAAAGCTGTTGTACATAAGCACAACAGTTTTTTATTTATAAATACTTTTTTATTTCTTCAACTTTATTTAATTGTTCCCATGGTAAATCCACATCAGTTCTACCAAAGTGCCCATAAGCAGCTGTTTGTTTATAAATAGGTCTTCTTAAATCAAGATCTCTTATAATGGCTCCTGGTCTTAAATCAAATACCTTTTCCACTATTTCAACTATATTATCTTCAGTTAACTTTCCTGTTCCAAAAGTATCAACAGTTATTGAAACCGGCTTAGCAACTCCTATGGCATATGCTAATTGAATTTCAATCTTTTCTGCAACACCAGCAGCAACCAAATTTTTTGCAACCCATCTTGCAGCATATGCAGCAGATCTGTCAACTTTAGTTGGATCTTTTCCTGAGAAAGCTCCACCACCATGTCTTCCATATCCTCCATATGTATCAACAATTATCTTCCTTCCTGTTAATCCAGAATCTCCTTGAGGTCCACCAACAACAAATCTTCCTGTTGGATTTATAAAATATCTTGTATTATCATCTAATAATTCAGCTGGAACCACTTCATTTATAACATAAGATTTTAAATCTTTTTCAATCTGTTCTAATGTTACTTCTTCATCATGTTGAGTTGAAATAACAATTGTATCAATTCTTTTTGGTTTTTCATCTTCATACTCAACCGTTACTTGTGTTTTTCCATCAGGTCTTAAATATTTCAATGTACCATTTTTTCTTACTTCTGTAAGCCTTCTTGATAACTTATGAGCCATGTAAATTGGAAGAGGCATATATGCATCAGTTTCATTTGTAGCAAAACCAAACATCATACCTTGATCTCCTGCACCTACTGCTTCAACATCATCCGTCTCACCTTTTCTTGATTCAAGTGCTTCATCAACACCTTGGGCAATATCTTTTGATTGTTCATCTATTGTTGTCATTACAGCACATGTATCGCAATCAAAACCATATTTAGCTCTGTCATATCCTATTTCTCTTACAGTTTCTCTAACTACTTTGGGTATATCAACATAACAGTTAGTTGATATTTCTCCCATTACCATTACCATACCTGTAGTTGTACATGTTTCACAAGCTACTCTTGCATTAGGATCTTTTGCCAAAATAGCATCTAACACACCATCTGAAATTTGGTCACACATTTTATCTGGATGACCTTCTGTAACTGATTCTGAAGTAAATAATTTTTTCATTTTTTTCTCCTTTCGCTTTGTACTCATATCATATTGAATAATAAATAGAGTAAAAGTGAAACCTATCACACTTCTTATAACAAAGAACTATAAAAAAGGCTCTTCGATAAGAAGAGCGTGATTACACAATACTTTCTTATCTCGTAGAAAAATTTCTACAGGAATTGGCACCTTGTAACTTAACAGGTTGCCGGGTTTCATCGGGCCCTATCCCTCCACCTCTCTTGATAAGAGTAACAATTTTAAATTTTCCATTTGATTATATCACATACTATATTTGTAGTCAATATTATACTAATTTATGTCTTTAATTTTAGTTAAGTATCTTTTATTATAATTTCTTTATAATAAAAACTACTAAAAACAAAATCATTCTTAGTAGTTTTTGGTGGAGGAAGATGGATTTGAACCATCGAAGCGAAACGCAACAGATTTACAGTCTGCCCCCTTTGGCCACTCGGGAATTCCTCCAAAATGGAGCTGGCAATAGGAATCGAACCTACAACCTGCTGATTACAAGTCAGCTGCTCTACCGTTGAGCCATGCCAGCACATAAACTATTAATTTTTTATTTACCATTCAAAATGGTGGAGGAAGATGGATTCGAACCATCGAAGCGAAACGCAACAGATTTACAGTCTGCCCCCTTTGGCCACTCGGGAATTCCTCCAAAATGGAGCTGGCAATAGGAATCGAACCTACAACCTGCTGATTACAAGTCAGCTG
>CAZPRO010000128.1:0-7083 GCA_964588775.1 uncultured Clostridium sp. | reverse complement strand
TCTGTTCAATTTTCAAAGACCAAATTTTTTATCGCCCTCAAGCGACTTTTTTAGTATATCACTTGAATTTCTTTTTGTCAACAACTTTTTTAACATTTCTAAGTTTATTGACTTAATTCCTCGTGACTTGTTTAATGTTATCATAATTAAAGTTCTTTTTTATTATAAAAATAGCTATTTCTCTTTGATTTTATGGCAATTTGTCTATTTTTCTTGCATTTTTTCAATTATGCTATTATGGATACACCCGGAACATATTATGTATATTTCTAATTTGTAAAAAAATCTGCTTTGCTGACTTTGTGTTTCTGCTCTTTTCCAAAGTTATCCACAGATTCTTCAGGAATATAATTTTCCTAAAGAATTAAAAAGGAGTTATTGCAAAAAATATTACAATAACTCCTATAATTCTAAACTATATAATCATTTTTTTCTTTTTTATTACTAATGGATACATTGCTGATCCTATAAGAGTTTCTCCTTCTCTTATTTCACTTCCCTTATCAGCAATTACATTATCAAGTACAGCATCATCTTCTATATGACAATTTTGCATTATAATACAATCTTTTAATTTTGCATTTTTGCCTATATAAACTCTTCTTCCTATAATACAGTTTTCAACATTACCTTCTATTCTGCATCCATTTGCGATTATTGAATTGACAACATTACTCTTTTCTGAATAATGTGTAGGTGCTTCGTCCTTTGTTTTAGTATATATTGGTCTGTCTTCTGTAAATATTTCTTTGTTAACTTTTCTATTTAAGAAACCAATATTACTATCATACAATGCTTTTATAGAATTAATGCAGTCTAAGTGTCCCTTAAACTCATATGCTCCTACAGATAGAGTTGATAAATTATTATGAATATAATCTTTAACTTTTCTATACATACCGCTGCTTATACATTCACTAACTATATTTACAAACAAGCTTGTCTTCATTATATACATTTCCATATTTATATTTGCCTTTGATTTTTGACCAATATTTTCTCCTACACTAATGATTCTATTATCTAAATCATCTATATTCAAAACTCCACATCCACCAAAAGCTTCATCTGCATTAGTCACTTTCTTATAAACCATAGTAACATCTTTTCCAGATTCCTTATGAAATTTCATAACTTCATTGTAATCAATATTACAAACCATATAACTAGGTGCTAATAATACATATTCTCTTCTGCTTCTTTTTAGAAACTGCATATTTTCTGCAAAATTGTGCACATCATCAAATGCTGGGTCTGAATTTCCAAAGTTAAATACTTTTAATCCATCTTTTTTTCTATTTAAATCCCATGGTGTTCCATTAGTAATATGGTCAATTAGGGATCTTGATTTATTTTTAGTAAATATACCAATACATCCAACCCCTGAATTAGTCATATTTGATAATACAAAATCCACTATTCTATATCTGGCAGCTATAGGAACAGAAGCTAATGATCTGTTTACTACTAATTCTCCCATTCTGCTTTCATTTTCATCTAAATTAATTATACCAATACAATTTTTCATTTTTTCTTCCCCTCTCAATGCTTAAATTAGACAGCTTTATTCTTCTCAATAACAGTACCCATTTTAACTTCCTCTTTAGCTGCTATTATTGCTATATCATCACCTGAAGATATCCTACAGTCTTTTCTAATAATTGCCCCATTACCAACTATAGCTTTTTCAATAACTACATTATCACCTATTTTTGCATCAGTCATAATAATAGAATCTTTTATAACTGTATTCTTACCAATTTGTACACCTTGGAAAAGAATAGAATTATCTATCTCTCCATTAACTACACAGCCTTCAACCACTAAAGAATTAGAAATTTTAGCATTTTCACCAATATACTGAGCAGGTCTTACTGGATTAACAGAATAGATTTTCCATTCTTCATCATGTAAATTTAATTCATTGTCTTCTTTAAGTAAATCCATATTTGCTTCCCAAAGACTGCTGATAGTTCCAACATCTTTCCAATATCCTTTAAATGGATATGCAACCATAGTGTTTCCATCTCGTAACATTGCAGGTATTATGTTCATACCAAAATCATTCTTTGAATTTTTATCATTTTCATCATCTCTAAGATATTTCTTTAAAGTCTTCCAATTAAAAATATATATACCCATTGATGCTAAATTATTTTTTGGTTTTTCTGGTTTTTCTTCAAATTCATATATTGATAAATCATCTCTAGTATTCATAATACCGAATCTACTTGCTTCTTCCATTGGAACTTCAATAACTGCTATTGTAGCTTCAGCATTTCTTGATTTATGGAAATCAAGCATTTTTCTATAATCCATTTTATATATGTGGTCTCCTGATAACACTAACACATATTCAGGATCATATCTATCAACGAACTCTATGTTTTGATAAATAGCATTAGCTGTTCCCTTATACCATTCTCCACCTTTTTCTTCTTGGTATGGAGGTAGAATACTTACGCCTCCCTGGCTTCTATCCAAATCCCATGCCTCACCTATTCCAATGTGTGCATTTAATTCAAGTGGTTTATATTGAGTAAGAACACCTACTGTATATATTCCAGAATTTGAACAATTACTAAGTGGAAAATCAATTATTCTATATTTTCCTCCAAATGGTACTGCTGGTTTTGCCAGCTTTTTAGTTAAAACACCTAATCTAGAACCCTGCCCTCCTGCTAAAATCATTGCTACTATTTCATTTTTACCCATAATGTTATCTCCTCTCACATACTTTGTTCTCGTAAAAATATTATAAAAATGTTATCAATAATTAGTGTATTATATAGAACAGCCAATACCCTTTTAAAATTTTATATTGGCTATTCACCTTGTACAATTATTCTATATGAGTCAATTCTCTATACATACTAAGATATGTATCTGCTGATTTTGTCCAACTATTATCACACAACATAGCCTGTTTTATAAGCTTTCTCCATTGAATTTTATCACCATAAACCCATAATGCAAATTTTACTGTGTTGTATAATTCTTCTCCATTGAAGTTGGCAAAACTGAATCCATTTCCTTCACCAGTGTATTGATTATATGGTTGTACTGTATCTTTTAGTCCACCAGTTTCTCTTACAATTGGTACTGTTCCATATCTTAGTGCAATTAATTGTCCTAATCCACATGGTTCAAATAATGAAGGCATTAAGAACATATCTGAACCAGCATATATTCTGCTTGCTAAACCATTATCAAATTTTATATTAGCTGATACTTTATTGCCATATGCATAATCCAGCCATTTAAAATAATCTTCGTAATGGCTGTCTCCAGTACCCAATATTACTAGTTGTACATTATTTTCTCGAAGCATTCTTTCTGCCATATATTTAACTAAATCTAGTCCTTTTTGTTTAGTTAATCTTGTTACCATACCAATCATTGGAATATTTTCATTGACTTCTAAGCCTAATTCCTTTTGAAGTGCTAATTTATTATTAACCTTTTTTCTAGCAGAATTAGCATCATAATGTTGACATATATATTTATCTGTTTTTGGATTATACTCATCAAAATCAATACCATTAACAATTCCACGTAAAGCATAAGATCTATCTCTTAATACTGCATCTAATCTTTCACCATAAAATTTTGTTTGAATTTCTCCTGCATAAGTATTACTTACTGTTGCAATAATATCACTATAATATAATGCACCCTTCATATAACTTACACCATCATCAAATTGTAATGCAGTATTTTCATATAGTTCCATACTAAATCCAAACAATTCTGGTAATACCTTAGGATCAAATACTCCCTGGAATGCAATATTATGAATTGAGAATATAGTTTTCATATTCCAATAAAAGCTGTCATTTTTCTTATACTGAAATTTTAATAGTACTGGAAGCATACCTGTCTGCCAGTCATTACAATGGATTAAATCAGGCTGCCAGTCAATCTGTCTTAACATATCTAAAACAGCTCGATCAAAGAAAGCAAATCTTTCTCCATCATCATAATATCCATATAATCCATCCCTATTAAAATAGTATTCATTATCTAACAAATAATAGGTAACTCCCTTATAAAAACATTCCCATACACCACAAAATCTTTCTCTCCAGCCTACCTTTACAGTAAACCACTTATTAAATCTTATTTTTGTTTTCATTTCTGAATTAATAAGCTTATATTTAGGTATTACTACCCTTACATCTGTTCCTCTTTTAGCTAATGCTTTTGGTAAAGCACCTGCTACATCTCCTAGTCCTCCACTTTTTATAAATGGGGCCGCTTCTGATGCTACAAATAAAACTCTCATGCTCTCCTCCACTTCCTACTTACAAGAATCAATAAATACTATTCATTTTCCTGCTTATTCTTAAGCTTGCTACTTTTTTCTTCTTTAATTTTCTTTAGTTTTAAAATTAAAGTTGCCATTGGTGGCACTTTTATTTTTAATGAATAAGGCTGATTATGATATGGCTCTTCCATAGCTGTTAAAACACTGTCCATAACTTGTCCTGAACCGCCGTATTCTTCACTATCTGTATTTAATAGTTCTTCATATTCACCTAAGAAAGGTACACCTATCTGATAATCATAATAAACTTCTGATTTAAAGTTTACAACAAATATTAATGTATCATTGTCATTACGGCTTTTTCTTTGGAAAATTAATATACTCTGCATATTGTTATCTGCTTCAATCCAGTTAAAACCTCTAGAATCATAATCTAATTCCCATAAAGCCTTATTATCAACATAAATTTTATTTATATCTTTAAAGAAATTTTGAGTTTTCTTATTATACTCATTATTTTCTATTAGTTCCCATTTTAAACCTTCATACTCACGCCATTCAATATCTTGTGCAAATTCACATCCCATGAATGTTAACTTCTTTCCTGGATGCCCCATCATATATCCAATAAACGCTCTAAGTCCTGCAAATCTGTTCCATTCATCTCCCCACATTTTATTCACAACTGATTTTTTTCCATGAACAACTTCATCATGAGACAATGGAAGTATAAAATTTTCTGCATAGTTATACATCATTGCAAAAGTTACATTTTTATGATGATACTGTCTGTATTCTGGTCCAATTTCAACATATTCTAATGTATCATTCATCCAGCCCATATTCCATTTAAAATTAAATCCTAATCCATCATAACTTACAGGCTTAGTTACATTTGGCCATGCTGTAGATTCTTCTGCTATCATAAGTGCTGTAGGATATTCTTTAAATACTGCTGTATTTAAATCCCTTAAAAACTGCATAGCCTCAAGATTTCCATTACCACCATATTTATTTGGTGCCCATTCGCCATCATTCTTGCTGTAATCTAAATATAAAATACTTGAAACAGCATCTACTCTTAGTCCATCTATATGAAATTCTCTAAACCAGTATAATGCATTTGAAATTAAGAAACTTTTTACTTCTGGTCTACCTAAATCAAAGCTATTTGTTCCCCAGTCTTTATTGTCAGCCTTCCATTCTTCCTGATATTCATATGTAGCTTGTCCGTCAAACTTATATAATCCATGAGCATCTTTACAGAAATGACCTGGAGCCCAATCCATAATTACTCCAATATTAGCTGCATGAAGCTTATTTATTAATTTCTTTAATCCTTCTAAATCACCATATCTACTTGTTGGTGCAAAAAAACCAGTTCCTTGATATCCCCATGATGCATCTAATGGATGTTCAACCAATGGCATAATTTCTACATGAGTATAATTCATTTCATTTAAATATTTTGGAAGTTCTTCACTAAGTTCCTCATAAGTTAAAAATGTATTATCCTCATGCCTTCTCCATGAGCCTAAATGCATCTCATATATATTTAGAGGCTGTTCTAAAACATTAATAGAATTTCTGTGCTTTATCCATTTAGAATCTCCCCATCTAAAAGTCTTTGGCTTATAAACAATTGATGCTGTATTTGGTCTTAACTCATTTTTTATTGCATATGGATCAGCCTTCAATTGACCTTTATTTCCATCTTTGTCTATAATGCAGTATTTGTATTTAGCTTCTTCTTTAACATCTGTAAAGAAACCTTTCCATAATCCATTAGCAGTTATTTTGGTAAGTTTATGATTTTCATCTGCTTCAAAATTATTAAAATCACCTACTACATAAACTTCTTTCGCATTAGGAGCCCAAGTAACAAATTGAACACCCTTTTTTCTGCTTTCTGTTCTCACATGAGAACCCATTATATTATAAGCTTCAAAGTTACTTCCTTGATGGAATAAGTAAGAATTATATTCAGTTATTTCACTGCTATCAATTTTTTTAACTTCAGCTTTTTTAGCTGCTTCAGTTTTAACTGTTGCTTTCTTTTCTGATTCTTTTTTAGCAGATACAGTTTTTGTAGCCACAGAAGTCTTTGATACTTTTTTATCTTCTGCTTTAATTGCTGTAGTTTTTGCTGCTGTCTTTTTCTTAACTGCAGTAGTTGCTTTCTTTTCCTCTTTTTTTTCTTGTGCCACTTTAACGGAAACTTCTTTATTATTTATTGATAACTCTGTTTGTTTAACTGTATCTTTGGAAACTGCTTTAGGTTTCTTTTCTTCCTTCGCAATATTCTTTTTAACACTGTCCACCTTCTTAGAAACTATTTTTGATTCATTGCTTTTAGATGTTTTTGTTTCTTTACTATTTACAATATTCTTCTTAGTAACTTTTGTAGTTTCTTTTTTAGAATTTATAGGCTCTTTACTACTACTTTTTTTACTTGTTTTAGATATATTGTTCATTAATTCATTCCCCCATCCATATCCCTCTCATTATTTATAGTATACATATATATTACCAAATATAAAAAGATATTTCACTTATTTTTGCATTTTTTTATAATTCCTTTACTATTTTATATCAAGTGGAATTATTTGTAAATAATTTGTTTGCTTTCTATCTTAATAGTATAAAACTAAACATAAAAATTGACAAATATAAATTGGTTATTTATTGATTAAGTTTAACTTTCCAATTAATTTATTATATATAAAAAAGGCTGCTATAGTAAATAACAACCTTTTTTTCTCTTACCTCGCAACGTCCTACTCTGCCACACAGTCACCCGTGCAGTACCATCGGCG
>CAZPRO010000127.1:2789-7091 GCA_964588775.1 uncultured Clostridium sp. | reverse complement strand
AGAAAAGCTTATGAATGAATTTGTATGGATATTTCCTATTTTATTTATTTTCCATGATATGGAGGAGATTGTTGGACTTGGGTTATGGCTTACAAAGAACAGAATCTTTTTGGATAATAAATATCCAAAGATTAGTAATACATATAAATTATATAGCACAGAAGGTATGGCAGCTGCAGTTATGGAAGAGTTAGTATTATGTTTGGCAATTTGTATGATTTCAAAATACACAGGATTTTATGGGGTGTGGCTGGGAACATTTGTAGCTTATGCAGTTCATTTGGTAATCCATATTGGGCAAAGTGTTATTATTAAAAAGTATATACCAGCATTGATTACTAGTATAATTTGTTTGCCTATAAGTATTTGGGGTATTAAAAGCAGCATAAATTTATTATCATATTCAACAGGTAATATAATTATTTATAGTCTCATTGGTATTGTTGTCATTGTTGGAAATTTGAAAATAGCACATTGGATTATGCATACATTTACTAAAAATATGAATGAAATGGAGGGATAATTATGAAAACAGCAGTCAGATTTCAATCAAGAGGTGGAAACACAAAAGCAGTTGCAGAAGCCATTGCAAAGAGGACAGGAGTAAATGCAGAAAGAGTAGAAGTACCCATTGATGAATATGTAGATATATTATTTGTGGGTGGTGGTGTCTATATGTCAAAAATGGATGACAGTTTATATGATTTTTTAGAAAATCTTAATAAAGATAAAGTTGGTCAAATAGTATGTTTTTCTACAACTGGAACTATGGACGCAACATTAAAGCAGATAACTCAGATGGCTGTTAAAAAAGGAATAGTTGTGAATGAAAATAAATTATTAATAAGAATGTTATTACGAGGACATTCTTATTTAGGATTAACTGGAGGAAAGCTTACTGATAAACAAATCCATAAAATTGAAAAGTTTATGGATGATGTGATTGGTAGTTGTTAATAAATTATGTTGATAAGTATTGCATTAATATTAATGGTTGGAATGTTTGCAGGCTGGTTATGTGGAAAAATAAAACTGCCTAATTTAATGGGAATGATAGCTACTGGAATTATTCTTGGTCCTTATGTACTTAATTTAATAGATAGTTCAATATTAAATATTTCAGCAGACCTTAGAAAAATTGCATTAATTATTATTCTTACCAGAGCAGGGCTGACACTTAATTTGAAAGATTTAAAAAAAGTTGGAAGACCAGCAGTTCTTATGTGTTTTCTTCCAGCCACACTAGAAATTATAGGAATGATATTATTAGCACCTAAATTGCTCCATGTATCTGTCGTTGAAGCAGCAGTTATGGGAGCAGTAATTGCTGCAGTATCTCCAGCAGTAATTGTTCCCAAAATGCTTAAGCTTATAGAAGAAAGGTATGGAACAAAAAAAGGAATACCTCAATTAATTTTAGCAGGAGCATCTGTGGATGATGTATATGTTATTGTACTTTTTACAGCATTTACGGCACTGGCACAAGGAGAAAAAATATCTATTATGAGTTTTGTAAATATTCCAATATCTATTTGTATTGGAATTGGAATTGGAGTTATGTTAGGGTATATTTTGGCAAAATATTTCCAAAAGGTACATATAAGGGATACTGCAAAAGTTATAATTATGCTTAGTTTGTCATTTGTACTTGTTACAATAGAAAATAATATTAATACCACTATTACATTTTCTGCATTAATAGCTATTATGTTTATAGGTATTGCATTACAGAAATATAGAAGAGAAACTGCAAATAGGTTATCATTAAAATTTAATAAGCTATGGGTTTGTGCAGAAATACTTCTATTTGTATTAGTAGGGGCAACTGTAGATATTAATTATGTATCAAAGGCAGGACTGGAATCAGTAATTTTAATAATTTGTGTTTTATTTTTTAGAATGTTTGGAGTGCTTTTATGTATGCTGGGAACTCAGCTTTCTATAAAAGAAAGAGTTTTCTCTATGATTGCATACACGCCTAAAGCTACTGTGCAGGCTGCAATAGGAGGAATTCCATTAGCTATGGGGTTAAACTGTGGAAATATGGTTCTTATAATAGCAGTATTAGCAATTTTGATTACTGCACCATTAGGAGCATTTATGATAGATTTAACATATAAAAAATTATTATCTTGTGATTCAGGTGAATAATATGAGTACAATTTATTTTGAAAATGACTTTATTTGTGTAGCTCCAGCATTTAAAGAAGTAGAACTGCATAAGCATAATTTTTTACATGTATTTTTTCTGGAAGATGATATTAGCAGTGTTTGTGAAAAATTATTAATTATAAATAGTAATGTTATACATGATGTAAGTTTATGTAAACAGAATAAGTTGTTTTTACTAATTGATCCTACAAGTATTTTAGCAGAAGGTTTAAGGAAAAGTTATTTATTAAATTATTTTGCAAGGTGAATCTATTGTTAATGCTGCCTTGGAATCTGGTTTTTCTAGTGCATCCCATTTGGCTTCAACATGTAAGAAACAAACAGGCATAGCAATATCAAAGGTTTTAAAATAGCTGATTTTTGAAAGATTTAATTTATATTAGTTAGTATTATTAAAATATAGAAGATATTTTTACTTAGAGTTTTAAGTAAATAAAATGAGTTGAGGTGGAAATATGAGAAATGATAATACTAATAAAAAATTCTGGCAAAAAATTTCTAAAATATATGAATTATTTATGAAAAGAAACAATTTAGCATATGACAGTATATGTGATAGACTTGATAAATATGTGTATAAAGAAAAGAATGTATTAAAATTGGCATGTGGCACAGGTCAGATCAGCTTTAGAATGGCAGATAAATCTAATTCTTGGATTGCAACAGATTACTCAGAAAATATGGTAAGAGAAGCTAAAAGAAGAAAGGAAAAAAGTTTTAAAAACAGTAATATTAATTTTGAACAGCAGGATGCAACAAATCTAAAATATACTGACAGTAAGTTTGATGTTGTTGTTATTGCAAATGCATTGCATATTATGCCTAATCCTGATATGGCAGTTAAGGAAATTAAACGTGTTTTGAAAGATGATGGAATATTATATCAATAGAGGAATGGGTACAAATAGCTGGTGAAAAATACTTAATATATGGATATTATTCTGAAGATGATTTGTCAGCTGAATTTGTTGAAATAGAAAATGGGGAATTGCCTACAGGTATTTTATGATTTTAAGCAAATAAATAGTATAAAAATGTGGGATGATAAGGAGAGTTATATAATGAGTGATTTGTTCACAGATATAATTAATACAGCAGATAGTTTTACAGAAAATTTTAAGGATAGAAATAATTTTGACTACTCAATAGAAAGTTTATTAGCAGTTAATGAACTGCTTGATGAAATGTGTGACTATATTGTGGATGAAGATATATTGTATAATGCTTATACAATGATAGGTTCATATGTGTTTGAAGTTGCAAGAAAAAATTATGGTGGGCAATACTATTGGATTAGAGAAGAAGAACAGCCAGTACTGATTGCTGGAGAACCAGAATTTAGTGTATCAATTAAAGCATGGGATAAAGTTAGAATGTACATAGAAAATGGGTCTGATGAGAATCTTCAGTTTTATTTAGATGGGTATAGGGAGCATATTGAAAAAGGAAAAATTAATAAAGGATATAAGGCTTTAATTGTATGACATAGTATTTTTTAATATTAAGAACAAATTTAAATTAAAATTTTTGAGATGAGGAACTGCAAGATGTCATTAGTGTATGCTTAAATCAAATTACCACTATTGACCTTTTATTTAGTTTTTTCATGTCCATCTGTCCATACATATTTGGCATTTTCAAGTGCAATGATGGTATTTTATTATTATAAGAAGTTAGGTGTTGCTGCTTTGATGTTTGCAGCACTTGTGGGGTTCAGTAGATTATATTTTTTTGTTCACTATCCCACAGATGTTCTATTGGGAGCAGTTCTTGGTATAGCAACATCATTAATTGTATGTATCCTATTCAATAAATTAGTATTAAGAAAAGAAAATAATAAATATTTTGAGTCTTTGGAAAAATAAAATTTTTATGCTATAATTTTATACATTAAGTAGTATACTAGAAAATTGTTGGAATATAGAATTTCTAATGTACAATAAGTGAGGTTGTGTATATTTATTATGGTTAAAATACATAGAATTGCAAGTGGTAATGTGAATTGCTATATTGTAACTGATAATGACAAGGCTATATTAATTGATACTGGAAGAAGGAAGCATCGAGAAAAGATTTTAGAAAAGTGTAGGGAATTCCATGTGAGTTTAATTGTTCTTACTCATGGTCATT
>CAZPRO010000127.1:0-2689 GCA_964588775.1 uncultured Clostridium sp. | reverse complement strand
ATTAGGTGATAAAACAATTTATTTTGGTCATGGAAAGCCAAAACAAAATCAGAAATGGGTAAAATAACAGAATTATTAAAGAATATGTACGAATAAAGGGAAATAATATGAAAATAAGAAAAGCAGAAATAAAGGATTTAAAGGAATTACTAGACATCTATAATTATGAAGTAAAAAATGGTGTAGCAACCTTAGATTTAGAAGAAAAGAATATAGAAGAATGGAAGGAATGGTTCTTAAATCATAATAAAGACAATCACCCCTTATTTGTTGCAGAGGTAGAGGGGCATATTGCTGGATACGTAAGCTTATCATCATATAGGGAAAAAGAAGCATATAAAAGTACAGTTGAATTATCCATATATATTGGAGCTGAATATAGAAAGGTGGGTATAGCAACTAAACTTATGGATTTTATTTTAAAAGTAGCTAAAAATGATGAAAGTATTCATACAGTAGTATCAGTTATTACATCAGGAAATAAAGCAAGTGAAAAGCTGCACAAAAAGTTTGATTTTGAATTTTGTGGAACTATAAAAGAAGTAGGAATTAAATTTGGAAAATACAGAGATATAGATAATTATAGATTAGGAGTATAAAATTAATATATTTATACAGACTCACAAATCAGATAGGCTACTGGTTTGTGAGTTTTTTATATTTGTATTTTATGAACTGATTTTTGTAACTTAGGTAAATTTTGTTGAGACATTTATAATATTTGATATCATAAGATTAGGAGGAAGAAATATGAAAATAAAGATGGTACAGAATCCTGAACTTAAGGATATTAATGTTGAAATAACATATCCAGAAATGAATAATATAGTTGAAAACTTGAAACAAAGAATATATTCCTGCAATCAATTCATAATTGGTGAAGATAATGGAAGAACATATAAAATTAATATATATGATATTTTTTATATAGAAAGTGTAGATAGAAAAACATTTATATATACAAAGAAAGATGTTTTTTGCTCAAAAAATAAGCTGTATATGTTTAAGGATGAACTTCCTGAAAATGATTTTGTTCAGATTAGTAAATCATGTATTCTTAATATTAATATCCTAAAATGTGTAAAAGCATTAATTAATAGTAAGATGGAAGCCATATTAATAAATGGTGAAAAGCTGGTTATTTCCAGAAGTTATATTTCTCATGTCAAGAGAATATTGCAGGAGGGGCTATAAGTAATGAAAGAATTTATAAAATGCAGCTTAATTGAATTTGCAGTTATCACTTTAGTTGTAACATTATTTGAGGGTATTGATTTTAATGAATGGAGAATTTTTATAAACTTAGGAGAAATATTGTTAGTTGTTATATTATTTAGACTATGCTATGCATTTATAGATAAACTGCAAAATAGATTTTATATATTAGATGTGGTAATTGAATTTTGTATAGCAATGTTTTTAGTATTGTTTTTTGGATATATATTTGGATGGTATAAACTTAATAAGATAGGTAATATGTGTTTAATGGGAGTTGTTGTATATGTTATCTGCTATATTCTTGGTGTAGTGGGGAGCAAGAAAAATGAAAAATACATCAATAGCCAGTTAGAAAAAAGAAGAAAAAGAATAGAAGCATTAAAAGAAAATAATGATACTGAATTATAAAAGTTAATTGAAGGATGTGGATTAATATGAAATTTAGGAGAAGAGGAGTGCGAAAGGCAATGATGATAGTTATATCAGTTATATTAATAATTTTATTAGTTCCAATAATTACTTTATTTGTATTAAGTCCAGGAAAAGTAAAGCAATTTACTGATGAACAGGGAAATGTTATGAAAAATAGTCTTTCAGAAAAGATATTTGTAGATATAAATGAGACTAAAATGGGAATGATTATAAAAAGTAAAGATATATCAAATCCTGTATTGTTATTTGTTCATGGTGGTCCGGGAATGCCTGAATATTTTTTGAATGAAGATTATCCTACAGGTTTAGAAGAGTATTTTACAGTTGTATGGTGGGATCAGCGTGGGGCTGGATTATCATATAATACTAATATTAATGAAAATACAATGAATTATAATCAATTTGTAGATGATACAATTGCAGTAACCAATTATCTTCGTAAACGTTTTGGACAGGATAAGATTTATATAATGGGTCATTCATTTGGAAGTAGTGTAGGCATAAAAACAGTAAAAAAAGCACCTCAGTTATATAAGGCTTATATTGGAATTGGACAAATCACTTATCAACCTGAATCAGAAAGATTAGCATACCAATATATGCTTGATTATTATGAAAAAGCAAGAGATACAGGTTCAGTAAAGAAATTAAAAAAAATGCCTAATGGATCAAAGGAATATGAAAGAATAAGAGACAGTGTTATGCATAAATCAGGAATAGGTACTACAAGAGATATGGATTCTGTAGTTAAGGGTATATTTTTTAGGTCGTTAGCAAACAGAGAATATACAGTTACAGAAAAGATAAACTTGTGGAGAGGAAAAATCTTTTCAGCAAGTTCACCAATAAAAGAAGAGGAACATAAAACTGACTTTAGAAAGGAGATACAAAATCTTGAAATACCAGTATATTTCTTTTCAGGTCAATATGATTACACAGTAAATTATAAGATGAGTGAAGAGTATTTAAAAAATTTAGAGGCACCAGTAAAAGGATTTTATTTGTTTAAAAACTCAGCTCATAGTCCAATATTTGAAGA
>CAZPRO010000126.1:0-7101 GCA_964588775.1 uncultured Clostridium sp. | reverse complement strand
TGAAGTTCCTAGTGAAATGACTGGAGAAAGTTTAATATAGAATAGTAAAAAGAGCTGATGCACTTATTAGGTGTCAGCTCCTTTTGTATAATAATTCATTTTTTACTTGTGTTATTGAAAATTTTGAATATAATTTTTTGATAAAATATCCTATAATTAAAATTTGAAATATTAAACAAGTCCTATTTCCTTATTTTTTATCCATTACTTAAAATATATAAAGTAGTTTATTTTATAGTTAATTGAAATACATTATTAGATTGTTTTATTTTTATAAAGTCCAAGCTTCTGTAAAAATTAATAGCCTTATTATATCCATACTTTTTTATATAGTTTGGATATTTTTCTAAAAGCTTTTGATGAACAAGACTCATTAAAGCTTTATTATTATTTTCATTTATAACTTTAATAATATCATTTTTTATATTTTTAGAAATTTGTAATGATTTTTCTTTTGGCTCACTTATATCATTTTTTAGAACAACTCTAGAATCTTTTATTTCAAGACAATCAATATCATTTAGAAATCTTGAAAGCTTGCTATAGCCATAATTTCGTACATCAAAATCCGGATAACGTTTTATTAGACGTTGTCCTACTTCGCCTATGTTTATTCCTTTATCATTATCTTGAAGGTCACTTATTATATTTAAAATTTCATTGGTTATTATTTGGATACTTGTCATGCTTTTGTCTTCAATGGAAGAATTTAATGGAGATGTTTTTCCATAAGATGAAGAAGAAGGTTCTTTTTTATTTTTATTTACAGAATCATCTTCTGTTATAACATCAAGAAATTTAAATTGATTACATGATTTTACAAAAGGATTTGGAGTTTTTTCTTCTCCCATTCCTATTACCAGCATGCCGGATTCTCTAAGTCTCATTGCAAGTCTTGTAAAATCACTGTCACTTGAAACAATGCAAAACCCATCTACATTATTAGAATAAAGCATATCCATAGCATCTATTATAAGAGCAGAGTCAGTAGAACTTTTTCCAGTAGTATAGCTGTATTGCTGAATAGGAATAATTGAATTTTCAAGGAGAACATCTTTCCAGGCTGAAACAGTAGGTTTAGTCCAGTCTCCATAAATTCTTTTGTATGTTGCTATTCCATAATTAGAGATTTCATCTAGTATACTTTTTATATATTTTGCTGAAATGTTATCTGCATCTATTAATACAGCAAATCTTTTATCATCCATAAATTATTACCTCTCATAAATAGGATTATAATGTTTACATAATATAATAGTAACATATTTATCTAATTAAAACTATGTTTTATACAAAATTTAGAATTGGATAAAACATATGAATAGTAGAGAAAACTATAAATAAAATTGAAGATATGATAATATAAAACAAGCAGATTATATTTAAATGGAGGGATGATTTTAATGATAAAACTTATAGCATCGGACATGGATGGAACATTGCTCAATAGTGAGCATGATATTGATAAAGAAACTGTTTTGGCAATTAATAGAGCTGAAGAAAATGGAATAATATTTGTAATTTCAACAGGGCGGGAATATGAAAGTGTGAAATATGTTTTAGATAAGCATAATATAAGATGTCAATGTGTTTTGTCAAATGGAGCAGAATACAGAGATGAGGATGGCAATATTTTAGCAGTAATAAATATTGATGATGTTACTGCTAAGGATATTATGTATGTTCTAAGAGAATATAACATGGCAGCACGTATTTTTACTAGTGATGGGGTTTATACTACTTCATCAAAAGAAGATGCATTAATGGAAGTTGCTTATAGAACAAAGTCATTTAACCCTGATTTAACTATGGATGAAGCTAGAGAAATGGCTAAAAACGAAACATTTTTTAAAAATTTAAAATTTATTAATAATATAGAAGAATTTTTTCAATTAGGAATTGAAGTCAGAAAATTTGTTGCATTCCATAAGGATGAAGAATTAATAAAAAAAATAAAGGATAGTATGAAAATAATTAAGGACATAGCTGTATCTTCTTCCTTTAAGGATAATATTGAAATAACACAAAAAGATGCTCAGAAAGGAATAATTTTAAGAAGAGTAGTGACACAGATGGGAATTAATCCAGATGAGGTAATGATACTTGGTGACAGCTTTAATGATTATTCTATGTTTGAATTATTTAAAGAAAGTGTGGCAATGAAAAATGCAATTCCTGAAGTAAAGGCAATTGCAAAATATATTACAGATTCAAATGATAACCTTGGAGTTGCCAAGGCTATAAATTGTGCAATAGAGAATAACTTTGAAAGTATAATTAAATAAAGGATAATACTGAATGATTAAAACATCCTTTACTGTGAAGGCAAGAAGGATCTTTATAATAAAATATAAAAACAATTCATGACAAAGTAGTTTGGACACTTGTATAATGAATACAGAATAAAATTTCTTTAGGAAGGTTGTAAAGAAATGAAAAAGGTAGATGAGGTTTTTAGTGATTATAGTGGTATTGGTATTAATATAAAAGATGCTATTGTTGAGGGAGTGGTTTTGAAGAAGAAGACCAATATAATTGAAATAAAAATTAGTTCAGATAAATATATTATGGCCAATGAAATTCATGGGCTTAATAATTTCATTAAAAATAGATTTATGCTGAGAGAATCAAAAATAGAAATTGACTATTCAGAAAATGTGTCCAAAAAGCCAATTGAAGAAGAATTTACTCATATATTAGACCTGCTTTCAGAAGAACATCCTTATTTGAAAGCAGCCATAAATAATTGTAATTATTATATTAATGAAAAATCAATTAATTTCAAATTTAATCTTGTTGTATCCAATACATTATATGATATGAAATATGATGTAAAAATACAGGATGCCATAAAACAAATTTATGGTAGTACCTATAAAATAAATTTTAAAGATGATGTAACAGAAGAAGAAATTAAAAGGCGTAATGAAGAAGAATACAAAAAGCAGATAATAAATATACAAAAAGAAATAAAATCTGCAGCTCAAAATCAAAACTATAATAAAGGAGAGAACAATGCTGCAAATATTCCTAAAATATCAGTGGAAAAAGAATTGGAAAAAACTAATGATAATAAACAGGATAAGAAAAAAACAAATCCTTTATTAATTTTGGGCAGAAATGGAAATATTAAAGATGGAGTTATAAAAATTGTAGATATTACGCCAGATGAAGGTGCAGTTGTATTAGAAGGTGAAATTTCTAATATGGAGGAAAAAGAATTAAGAAGTGGTAAGGTACTTGTTTCATATGATTTATGTGATGGGTCAAGTTCCATAACATGTAAATCATTTTTGAAAGCAGATGAAAGTGAAGAAGTAATATCACGATTAAAAAAAGCAAAGGGAATTAAAATATTAGGTAATGCAGGATACAGCAAATTTTCTGGAGAAGTTGAAATTATAGCAAATGTTATAGTTGAAACAAATGGAATGAAAAAGACAGTAAGAATGGATAATAGTGAGGAAAAAAGAGTAGAACTTCATATGCATACAAAAATGAGTCAGATGGATGCTATGACTGGTGCTGCTGATTTAATCAAAAGAGCAATGAAGTGGGGAATGAAGTCAATTGCTATTACTGACCATGGGGTAGTTCAAGCATTTCCAGAAGCTCATAAATTGCTTGGACGTGATAATCCTAATATGAAAATTATATATGGAGTTGAAGCATATTTAGCACCAGACAAAAAACCATCTGCAAGAAACATAAAAGGTCAGAGCATAGATACTACTTATTGTGTCCTAGACCTTGAAACAACAGGATTTTCTCCTAAAACAGAAAAAATTACAGAAATAGGAATAATGAAAGTTGAAAATGGAAAAGTTATTGACACCTTTAGTACATTTGTAAATCCTGAAAAGCCTATACCTCCAAGAGTTGTTGAGGTAACTAATATTACAGATGATATGGTTCGTGATGCAGAAACAATTGATAAGGTGTTTCCTAAGTTGCTTGATTTTATTAGGGGTAGTGTTTTAGTTGCCCATAATGCAGAATTTGATATAGGTTTCTTAAACCATTATGCAAAAATACTGGGACATGATTTTGATTTTACATACCTGGATACATTAACTCTTGCTCAGGATGTTTTTCCTGATTTAAAAACTTATAAATTGGGGAGAATTGCAAAGAATCTTGGTATAAAAGTTGAAGTGGCACACAGAGCTTTAGATGATGTGGATACAACAGTAAAAGTATTTAATATAATGATAGATAAATTAAAAGAAAGAGGAGTAAAAACTTTAGAACAGATAGAACAATATGCTTGTGATGAGGAAGCTAAAAAGCAGTCATATAAAAAAGTGAAAACTTATCATGCAATAATTCTTGCAAAAAATTATACAGGTTTAAAAAACTTATATAAATTAGTTTCGTATTCTCACTTGGATTATTTTTATAAAAAGCCTAGGATACTAAAAAGTATGTACAAAAAATATTCTGAAGGATTAATTTTGGGTAGTGCATGTAGTGAAGGGGAACTATATCAGTCTATTTTACTTGGAAAATCAGATGAAGAAATTGAAACTATAGCAAGAGAATATGATTATTTAGAAGTTCAGCCTTTGGGAAATAATGATTATTTAATTAGAAATGGTTCAGTACCAGATAAAGAATATTTAAAAGATATAAATAGACAAATAATAAAACTTGCTGAAAAACTTAATAAGCCAGTAGTTGCAACAGGAGATGTTCATTTTATGGATCCTCAAGATGAAATTTATAGACGTATATTAGAAGCAGGTCAAGGATTTAAAGACGCAGATGAGCAGGCCCCTTTATATTTAAGGACAACAGAAGAAATGCTTGAAGAATTTTCCTATTTAGGTAAGGAAAAAGCATATGAAGTAGTTGTTACTAATACAAATAAAATATCTGATATGTGTCAGCAGATAAGTCCCATATCTTCAGAAAAATGTCCACCTCACATTGATGGGTGTGAACAGACAATAAAAGATATTGCATATAATAAAGCCCATGAATTGTATGGAGATCCTCTTCCTGAAATTGTTCAGGAACGTGTTGACAGAGAGCTTGATTCAATTATTAATAATGGATTTTCAGTTATGTATATTATTGCCCAGAAGCTTGTGTGGAAATCCAATGATGATGGATATCTTGTTGGTTCTAGAGGTTCAGTTGGTTCGTCAGTGGTAGCATATATGACAGGTATAACAGAAGTTAATGCTTTACCTCCTCATTATAGATGTCCAAATTGTAAATATTCGGATTTTTCTGATTATGGAGCCAAGAACGGATTTGATCTTCCTGACAAGGACTGTCCTAAATGTGGTGAAAATATGGCTAAAGATGGAATGGATATACCATTTGAAACTTTCCTTGGATTTAATGGAGATAAGGAACCAGATATAGATTTAAACTTCTCAGGAGAATATCAGGCAAAAGCTCACAAGTATACAGAAGTTATATTTGGAAAAGGAACCACATTTAAGGCTGGAACCATAGGAACAATAGCTGAAAAAACTGCTTTTGGATATGTGAAAAAGTATTTTGAAGAAAAAAATATTCATGTAAATAAAGCAGAAATATTAAGAATATCAAAGGGATGTACAGGAATAAAGCGTACAACAGGACAGCATCCAGGAGGAATTATTGTAGTTCCAAAGGGGCGTGAAATTTTTGAATTCTGTCCAGTACAGCATCCAGCAGATGATCCGGATTCAGATATAATTACAACACATTTTGATTATCATTCAATTGACCAAAATCTTCTTAAACTTGATATACTAGGTCATGATGACCCTACAGTAATAAGAATGTTACAAGATATTACAGGAGTAAATCCACATGAAATACCACTTGATGATAAAGATACTATGTCGCTGTTTTATTCAACAGATGCATTAAATGTAACATCAGAACAGATAAATTCTAAAGTGGGAACATTTGGAATACCTGAATTTGGTACAAAATTTGTTAGAGGAATGCTGGTAGACACAACACCGAAAACATTCTCTGATCTGCTATGTATTTCTGGATTGTCACATGGTACAGATGTTTGGCTTGGAAATGCTAAAGATTTAATTGATGCAGGAGTAATAACAAGTATTAGTGATGCAGTATGCTGTAGAGATGATATAATGGTTTATTTAATTAAAATGGGTCTTCCAAAGAATACTTCATTTAAAATAATGGAAACTGTTCGTAAAGGTAAGGCGTTAAAAGATCCTGAAAAATGGGCAGAGTATGAAGCATTAATGAGAGAACATGATGTTCCTGAATGGTATATTGAATCATGCAAAAAAATAAAATATATGTTTCCTAAAGCTCATGCAGCAGCATATGTAATGATGGCGTTTAGAATTGCATGGTTTAAGGTACATATACCACTTGCTTATTATGCAGCATATTTTTCAATAAGGGCTAAAGCATTTGATGCGGAATTTATGATTTATGGTAAAGAAAAAGTTAAAGAAAAGATGAATGAAATAAATATGCAGGGAAATGATGCTGCACCAAAAGATAAGGATATGTATGATGATCTTGAAATAGTTTTGGAAATGTATGAAAGAGGTTTTAAATTTTTGTCAATAGATCTATATAAATCCCATTCTACAAAATTTCAAATAGAGGATGGTGCCTTAAGGCCACCGTTAAGCAGTATATCAGGAATGGGAAATGTAGCTGCAGAATCAATATATAATACGGTACGTGAAGAAACTCCAGTAAGTTCCATTGATAATTTAAAAAAGCGTGCTAAAATTGGTAATTCAACAGTAGATTTGCTTAAAAAATTTGGATGCTTAAATGGATTAAGTGAAAGTGATCAGGTAAGTTTTTTTGATATGGCTAACTAAAGGAAAAGGAGCTGTTACATTAAAAATTATAACTGTTTAGTCTCATTGTAAAATCAACACACTAGATGCAGTATAATGTAATTTTTATGCCACAGCTCTTTCTTTACTACTAAAAAATTACAATTTAATATATTGAAATTAGTGAAATATATGATATATTATAATTGTTAGAGAATACAACAAATTATATTTATGGGGGGAATAATTATGGAATATAAAATTCAGGGGGAACCATTACCAGTTGTTACATGTACATTGAATGATGGAGAAACAATGATTACTG
>CAZPRO010000125.1:5746-7108 GCA_964588775.1 uncultured Clostridium sp. | reverse complement strand
ACTTTATAATAGTATTCTTTCATCTTAGGCATCATTTTATCCCATCCATATAAAAATACTTCTGGCATTTCTGGTATCCAGTATTTTTCTGAATTAATTTTAATATGAGGTCTGTCTTCAATATTATAATTAATATCTTCAATTATAATATCAGCCTTTTCATCATAATTTCTTTTACTTAAAACATTTCCTTCTTTATCTATTATTTCAGTTGCACCAAAAATTGTTCTGCTGTCTTCTTTTGCTTTATCGGGAAAAGTAACACCAGTAAATGTGGCATTATGACTGCTATGAATTACTGGTACATGCAATATTTTAGCCATTTCCACTGGAGCATTTACTGCCATCTCATTACTCATCTCATTTAAATTTTGAAGTTCTGGTAAATCATTTTTACTAAATCCCCACCAGCATGAACCACTTAGAATAACATCAACTTTTCCTTCCATTTCCTTTAATGTCTTATACCTTATCTGTTCCCAACATAATGCTATCCCTATATTTCCTATAGGTGTTTCAAATACTCTTTCGTTATCTCCAGCATTGTAAATAAAATGTTCGTATAATGTAGGTATATCTTTACTATGCTTGTACACAGTCTCGTCTGGAAAAGTTAGTGTAAATGTATTATATACCTCTCCATCTTTAAGTTCTAAATATGATCCTCCAATAATAATGTTAAATTCTTTTGCATATTCATTTAGAAGTTTCTGAGGATTATCATTTTTTAATACAGAATCATATAGTTTATCTGAAAAAGCAAAGCCTGTTGTAAAAAATTCTGGAAATACTATAAGTTCTGCTCCTTTTTCTTTTGCCTGTTTAATTTTTTCATATACATTTCTCATGTTAGTCTTTACATCTGCAAATACTGTATCCATATGCACTGCTGCAATTTTCATATTATATCGCCACCTCTAAATCTATTTATTTTATTTCAATAATAATTTTAAATTTCCCTAGTAAACTATTAATTAAATATTTCTTTCATTTCATTCTTCATATGTTTTAATAAATTAATATTCTTTGAAATTCTAAAATAAACAAGGTATCCTTCATAAACTAAAAATGCCTTTTCTGCAAGTTTTACTGCTTCATCCTCAGTCTTTCCTTTATCTAAAAAGCATTTATGAAATAATCCAATAAGCTGCTGAAGAGAATTATTGAAATGCTTTGCCACATCTGGTTCAAAGTAAGCTAGTTCCTGTGCAATTGTTGTTATAGGGCATCCAAAAAATTCATTCTTTTCTGCCTTTTCAATTATGGCATCAATAAAATCATAAATAAAATTTATTTTATCTTTTTTATAATATTGTAATATAGATTCCTTAAGTTCCTTTTCATAATACTTTGACACTTCAA
>CAZPRO010000125.1:0-5646 GCA_964588775.1 uncultured Clostridium sp. | reverse complement strand
ATAATCATTTACATTATAACTTTACATTTATTTTCTTTTGTCTAATTAAAATTACAAAAATTTCATTATATATTTATATTCGTGAATAATTACATGTTTTGACACATAATTATCATATGAAAGGATGTGAATACAATGGAAATTGATAGAATTGTAGAATATATCAACACTAATGCAAAAAATTACTTAAGCTTATTAGATGATTTTGAAAAAGTAACAGACGAAATAAATACACGGTTAGAATATAAAATAATTTTACATTTAAAAAAGCCATATATCAACTGTTCTATCAAGCAACTTGGAATATCTAAATCTGCTAGTTATTCAGATATAAAAGAAATTATGGAAAAGAATAACTGTGATCAAAAACAGGCTATTATTAATTATATAGAAGATATGATTTTAAATAATTAAATGAGAAAAACCTGTCTTATTGACTCTTCTAAAATTAAGACAGGTTTTCTCAGCTTATAAATGATACAAAAGCTATCTATTCTCTCTTTCACCAGCTTTTTGTTTAGAAAATACACATCCGCAGTAATTCTGCCTATACAAATTATATTCTTTTGATAATTCCACAGAACGTTTATATCCATTATTCTTTTTAAAATCAGAATTAAGAAATTTTATATCATACTTATCTCCTAATAACATACCAATTTCATTTATTTTTTCTGCATTTTTTAATGGACTTATTGTTAGCGTTGTAGTAAAATAATCAAAACCATTTTCTTTTGCATATTTACATGTTCTTTCCAATCTTAACAGATAGCATCTAAAACACCTTTCACTTCCTTCTCCCATCTTTTCATATCCTTTAACACATTCATAAAATGAACTACTTTCATGTTCTGTTTCTATTACTTTATAAAAAAGTTTCATTTCTTCTACAAGTCTAATCTGCTCTTGTAGTCTTTTCTTATATTCTTCTTCTGGATATATATTAGGATTAAAAAAGAAAATTTCTATTTGAAAATATTGTGCTAAAAACTCAAGAACATATGAACTGCATGGTGCACAACAGCTATGTAATAAAAGCTTTGGTATCTTTTTTTCTTTAATATTATTATTAATTTCTTGTAACATAATTTTGTGATAATTTTTTTTCATTTTATAAACTCTCTATTCATTTATTATTATAATATTTTCTTAATATTATAACATATATTTTCATTAACTAAAATTATACTCTAACCTAACTACAAAAATAATAGAAGAGATATTCCAATCACCATTTTTAAATTAATTAACACTACAAATTTAGTATCATTTCTCCATTTCTAATCATATTTTAGACTATGGAAAAACTTTTTCCGTAAGCTAATAAATTAAAAAACGGGATGATTAGTTATGAATAAAAATATATTAACCCTTGAAAAAATGCCAACTGGCTCTAAGTGTACAGTTATTTCATTAACTGCCTCCGGAACTATACGCAGAAGATTCTTAGATCTAGGAATAATAAGTGGAACAAACATAGAAGTTCTCCAAAAAAGTCCTTCTGGAAATCTGGTTGCATATTTTATAAGAGGTGCTGTAATTGCTTTAAGAAACGAAGATGCTTCTACAATACTAGTAAAATCATATTAACTACTTTGATTAATTGTTAAATTAATTGCAAAAATTTGTAATTAGGAGGATTTTTATGGGATTGACTAATTCTTCAACAGGAATAAATGCAATTGATAAAAATTTAAATATAAACAAAAATGAAATAATAATAGGTCTTGCAGGCAATCCAAATGTAGGTAAAAGTACTGTTTTTAATGGACTTACTGGATTAAAACAACATACTGGAAACTGGCCTGGAAAAACTGTAAGTAATGCAACTGGTTCATATACTTATAAGAATAAAAATTTTACTCTTGTTGATATTCCTGGAACATATTCTCTTATGTCCAATTCGGAAGAAGAAGAAATTGCACGGGATTTCATCTGTTTTGGAAATCCTGACACAACAATAGTTGTAGTTGATGCAACCTGCTTGGAAAGGAACCTTAATCTTGTTCTTCAAACAACTGAAATCACTGATAATGTTATTGTCTGTGTTAACCTTTTAGATGAAGCAAAAAGAAAAGGAATAATGATTAACTTCCATAAATTATCTGAACTTCTTGGTGTGCCAGTTATAGGTACAAGTGCTAATAAAAAAATTGGTTTGGATATCCTTATTGATTCTGTATATGATATGACAATAAATAATACAAAGACTTCACCATTAAAAATAGAATATAATAATATTATTGAACAGTCTATATCAAAAATATCAGAAGTTATTACTCCTATGTTAAATAAAAAAATAAATGTTAGATGGACTGCACTTAAACTTATTGAAAATGATACTTCTCTTTTGAATTCATTAAAAAATTATCTTGAATTTGATATACTTGAAAATATACAATTACAGAATGCTTTAAAAGATATTAACAAAGCACTAAATGAAAATTCTATTACAATAGATAATTTCAAAGATAATATTGTATCTACTATGGTAAAAAAAGCTGAAGAAATCAGTAGTCTCATACAGTATAGAAAATTATAATAAACATGATCGTAAAATTGATAGTATTCTTACATCCAAAAAATTTGGTATTCCTATAATGCTTCTGCTTTTATGTGTTGTATTCTGGATTACAATAACTGGTGCAAATTATCCTTCACAGGCATTATCAACATTTCTATTTTTTATTCAAGATAAGCTTACCAAACTATTTAATTATTTTAATGCCCCCTCTTGGGTTGAAGGAATACTAATACAAGGTATGTATAGAACTTTAGCATGGGTAGTAGCTGTAATGCTTCCACCTATGGCAATATTTTTTCCACTATTCACTTTACTTGAAGACCTTGGCTATCTTCCAAGAATAGCATTTAATCTAGATAACTTCTTTAAAAAATCATATGCTTGTGGTAAGCAGGCTCTTACTATGTGTATGGGTTTTGGATGTAATGCAGCTGGAATAGTAGGCTGCAGAATAATAGATTCACCAAGAGAACGACTTATTGCAATAATAACAAACAACTTTGTTCCATGTAATGGAAGATTCCCTGCTCTTATTGCAATAATAACAATGTTTTTTACAGGAATGTTTATAAGTTCTTATAGCTCCATTATTTCATCAGTACTATTAACATGTGTTATAATTTTTGGGGTTTTTATGACTCTTCTAATCTCAAAGATATTATCAAAAACTATTTTAAAAGGAATTCCATCATCATTTACACTTGAACTTCCGCCATATCGTAAACCTATGATTGGACGTATAATTGTTCATTCAATTTTTGACAGAACATTATTTGTTTTAAGCAGAGCTGTTATTGTTGCTGCACCAGCAGGTATGGTAATATGGATTATGGCAAATGTAAATGTAAATAATATTAGTCTTCTTAGCCACTGTGCTGATTTTCTTAACCCATTTGCATGTTTTATAGGCCTTGATGGATATATTTTAATGGCATTTATTTTAGGATTTCCTGCTAACGAAATAGTACTTCCTATAATTATTATGAGCTATATGTCAAAAGGATCTCTTTTAGAAATTGATGATTTCACAATACTTAGAAATCTTTTAATAGAAAATGGATGGACATGGCTTACAGCAATAAATGTAATGTTATTTTCATTAATGCATTGGCCATGCAGTACAACCTGTCTTACCATAAAAAAAGAAACTCAGAGCTTAAAATGGACTGTAGTTTCATTTCTTGTTCCAACTATAACTGGCATAATAATATGCTTCTTAACTACAACTGTAGTTCACTTATTTGGTATATTATAAAAAACAATGCATCTGCAAAACACAGATGCATTGTTTTTTAATAAATTAAGAACAATTTTATATACATCTTACAATAAGTGCGGCAACCAGCATACAAACTGGCTGGTATATCAAATATATCCCAATACTTCTTTGTCCAATTTTAGATATAATGGGAATTTTTTTATAAATATATTCTTGAAACACTCTTTTTTCCATTAAATAAGAATATATATAATACCCCAACAAAAAAAGAAAAAAACATGGTATAATTGGAAAAAAATCGCTGGATTATAAATTTAGTTTTATACCTTTTCGCAAATTTGATTTTATTCCCAGTTTCCATACAAATCCAGATACTATAATAAATGTCCAACATATCCCCTGCTGCCAAATACGCACATAAATATTATTATACCATCCTATACTCAATCCAAATACTTCGTTTATATCATATAAAAAATGAAAAAAACATATTTATAATTGCTATGCCACGAATACCATCTACTACTAATAATCTCTTTACTCTTCTCTCCATAAAATCTGTACCCTATATTCATTGAAATCTATCCCTATTTTTTTAATATGCCAATTATCATATTTTTCTTAGATATAAGTTTGTCTCAATGGATCAGTTGTCAAGATAAAAATCTGAAATTTTTGTATCTTAAATTTATAATAGCATTATAATATATTTCAATCAAGATTTTGTATAGAAATGCTTCCAAATTAATTACCATTTTTTTCTTTACGTTCTTCTACCATTTTTACAAACCATTCAACCATTGCTGGATCATAATGTGAAAAGAATAAACTTTTTTTCTTATCAAGTTCCTCAATTTTTTTCATATCTTCAGTTGTTAACTTAAAATCAAATACATTATAATTTTCAACCATTCTATTGTAATGAGTTGATTTTGGAATAACAACAACTCCACGCTGAATATGCCATCTTAAAATAACCTGAGCTACACTCTTATTGTATTTCTCTCCAATGGCTTTAAGTGTCACATCATCAAACATTCCACCACGTCCTTCTCCAAATGGAGCCCATGCCTCAATCTGTACATCATACTTGTCCATATATTCCTTAGCAACTATCTGCTGATTATAAGGATGTGTTTCCACCTGATTAACCATTGGTCTGATACGTGCGAATGATGCAATATCAACCATTCTATCAGGATAAAAATTAGAGATGCCAATAGCACGAATCTTTCCTTCTTCATATAAATCCTCTAATGCTCTCCATGCACCATAGTAATCTGAAAATGGCTGATGAAGCAGACATAAATCAAGATAGTCTGTCTTAAGTTTCTTTAAAGAATCCTCAACTGATTTTCTGCATCGTTCATATCCATAATGCTCAACCCATACCTTAGTTGTAAGAAAGATTTCTTCTCTTGATACTCCTGATTTTAAAATGGCATTTCCAACCTCTTCTTCATTAAAATATGACTGTGCAGTATCAATACAACGGTATCCTGCTTGAATAGCATCTAAAACACATCTTTCACATTCTTCCTTTGTTACCTGATAAACTCCATATCCTAAAATAGGCATTTCTACTCCATTACTTAATTTAATATACTCCATTATTATTCTCCTCTCATATTTTTAATTTTAATTGGGTACTTTACAAAAATTATAAATAATTTCTTTTGATAAGTACAATACCAATATCACATTATGCTATAATATAAACGCATACTAAAACATATTAATTAATGACTGGAGACTATAATATAATGCTTGAACTTATACAATTACTATTCCTTTAACTGATCCAGAAGTAAATATTACTTTTTACATTAATTATAAAAAATCATATGAAAAAAAGTTTAAAACAATTGTTAATTCTATATCAATATAATTTTTATGAAAAATA
>CAZPRO010000124.1:0-7155 GCA_964588775.1 uncultured Clostridium sp. | reverse complement strand
TGGTGCTGGTCCATGTGGTCCTTGTACAGAAATTCATTTTTCAAGATGTAATGAAATTCCAAGGAATGCTGATGAATTTGTAGAGTTATCTGATGCAGATAAAATAATAGAAGTGTGGAATCTTGTATTTACTCAGTTCAATGGTGATGGAAAAGGAAATTATGAAAAACTTTCAAGTACCAATATAGATACTGGTATGGGGCTTGAAAGATTGGCAGTTGTTATGCAGAATAAAAATAGCATATTTGAAATTGATACATTAGAAAATATATTAAATTCAGTTGCTAAGTTTGCAGGTGTTAAATATGGAGAAAATCAAAAGACAGATATATCACTAAGACTTATAACTGACCATATAAGGTCAATAACATTTATGATATGTGATGATATAATGCCATCCAATGAAGGTCGAGGATATGTTCTTAGAAGACTTCTTAGAAGAGCAGCAAGACATGGAAAGACATTAGGAATAAAAGATGCATTTTTATGTAATTTATGTGATGTTGTTATTGATGATTCAAAGGATGCTTATAAAGAATTGGCAGAAAAAAGAGATTACATAAAAAAGGTTATAAAAATTGAAGAAGATAAATTTAGAGAAACTTTAGATTCAGGTATGGATATTTTAAATGGATTTATAGCAGATCTAAAAGAAAAAAATGCAACTGTATTATCAGGAAGAGATGGATTCACTCTTTATGATACATTTGGTTTTCCTATGGAACTTACAAAAGAAATTCTTGAAGATCAGGGTATAGTATTAGATGAAGAAGCATTTAATGAAGAAATGAAAATTCAAAGAGAAACTGCAAGAAAAGCACGAAAAGTTTCAAATTATATGGGTACTGATTTAAAGATAACTGATGAAATAGATAATACTCTGGAAACAGTGTTTGATGGTTATGAAAATGAACAGCTGCAGAGTACAGTAAAAGTACTAATAAATGGGGATGAGTTTGCAGATTCTTTATCAGAGGGAGATAAAGGGATTATAGTTACAGAATGCACTCCATTTTATGCAGAAATGGGTGGTCAGATAGGTGACATAGGTATTATATACAATGATGATTTTAAAGCAAAGGTTATAGATACCAAGAAAAACATTGGAGGAAAGATAGTTCACTTTGTTGAAGTGGTTCAAGGAACTGTTCTTGTTAATGATATAGTTACATTATCAATAGATTCAGAACGCAGAAACGAGATAAGAAAGAATCATACAGCTACTCATTTGCTTGATACAGCATTAAAAAAGGTTCTTGGAAATCATGTACATCAGGCTGGTTCATATGTAAGTAATGATAGATTAAGATTTGATTTTTCACATTTTGAAGCAATGACTTTAGAGGAAATAAAAAAGGTTGAACAATTGGTAAATGAAGCTATAACTAGTGTTACACCAGTTATAACTAAAGTTATGGATCTTGAAGAAGCCAAAAATAGTGGAGCTATAGGTATATTTGATGATAAATACAGTGATAAAGTAAGAGTTGTATGTGCTGGTGAATATTCTAAAGAACTATGTGGTGGAACACATATTGATAATACTGGTAAAATAGGAATGTTCAAAATAATATCTGAAAGTGGTATTGCAGCAGGAACAAGAAGAATAGAAGCTGTTATAGGAAAAGAAGCAGAGAAAGTTATAGAAGAAAAAGAAGAAATATTAAAAGATATAGCTGTAAAATTAAAATGTTCAGAAAAAGAATTAATAACAAGACTTGAAAACATACAGAAGGAACTAAAAGAAAAAGAAAAAGAAATTGTAACATTAAAAGCAAAATTTGCAGCAATGAATATTAATGAAATAATTGGAAGTGCAAAAGAAATAAATGGAGTAAATGTTGTATCTTATGAAATGAAAGATGTAGACAATGATACATTAAGAGATGTAGCTGAAAAGGTAAGAGACAGAATCACAAATTCCATAGTACTTCTTATAAGTGAAAATGCAGGAAAAGTTATAATTTGTGCAATGGCAGATAAAGATGCTGTATCAAAGGGAGCTCATTGTGGAAAGCTTATAAAGGATGTTGCAAAAATTTTAGGCGGAGGTGGAGGTGGAAGACCAGATATGGCTCAAGCTGGTGGTAAATCTCCAGAAAAGATTAATGAAGCAATAGCTGAATCCTACAAAATAGTTGAAACTTTAGTAAAGTAGGTATACTTTTTGAAAAATATGCGTTATAATTTAAATATAGGTTAAATGAATAAATTTAGAATTATAAGCAAATAATAATTATTAGAGTTGGGTTCACTTATGGCATGTAAGGAGGTGAAGCTGCAAATTTGGCAGCGGACTGTATGAGTAACGATATTGATGTAACAATGAAATTTGATGTTAGTAAGAATAAAGAAGCTCTTACAAAGACTATATTAACTGATGTGTATAATTCACTACAGGAAAAAGGATATAATCCTATAAATCAGCTTGTAGGATATTTGATATCAGGTGATCCTACTTACATTACAAATTATAACGGAGCAAGAGCTTTAGTAAGAAAACTCGAAAGAGATGAAATACTAGAAGAAGTTATAAAATCTTATTTAGAGATAAAATAAATAGTGCCCGTTTTTAGCGGGCACTTTATTTTTATAGGAGATATATTAGTGCGTATAATAGGATTAGATTTAGGTCAGAAAAATATTGGAGTTGCAGTTTCAGATCCGCTGGGTTTTACAGCTCAGGGGTTAACAACTATTAGAAGAAGTAATAAAGAAAATGATATAAATGAAATAAAAAAAATATGTGAAGAATATAAGGCGGAATTACTGCTTATAGGTCTGCCTAAGAATATGAATGGAACAATAGGTCCTTCAGGCGAACTTGCTATGGAATTTGGCAGATTATGTGGAGAAAAGATAAACATAGAAATAAAATTCTGGGATGAAAGACTTACAACAGTTGCAGCTCATAAGGCTATGCTGGAAGCTGATTTATCAAGAAATAAGCGGAAAAAGATAGTGGATAAAGTTGCAGCAACATATATTCTTCAGGGATATTTAGATATGATTGGAAGATGAAGTTGAAATTTTATGTGTAAATAAAAATACTATATTTACATTTTATATAATATATTTTGAAATTAAGAAAGGATGTATTTATGAAGCAGGATGAACAATATGTATATATACCAGATGAAAATGGAAATGATGTGAAGTTTGAAGTTATCATTTATTTTGAAATTGAAAAATTAAATGGTAAGTATATAATAGCAACACCAGCTTTAGAAGAAACAGACGAAGCATATGCTTTTAAAATCTATAATGATGAAGATGGAAGTGATGTATTTGTTGCATTAGAAGATGATGATGAAGAATTTTCAATGGTTTTGGAAACATATGAAACTTTAATGAATGAAGATGGGTTAATGTAATTGAATGAAAAAAGAGAGGTGTTATAATGGATCAATCAAATTTAATTGATATGGATGCATTAAAGGAAAGCTTAAAGAAGAAAGGATATAAACTTACTCCTCAAAGACGATGTATAGTAGATGTTATTATTGAGAATGAAGGAAAACATTTAACAGCAGAAGAAATATATGAATATGTTAAAGAAAAATGTCCGGAAATAGGGTTAGCAACAGTATATAGAACTGTACTTCTTTTAGAAGAATTAAATGTTGTATCAAGGTTGGATTTAAGTGATGGATGCAGCAGGTATGAGATTGTACATTCCTATGAAAGACACAGACATCATCACCTTATTTGTAATGTATGCAGTAAAGTTCTTGAGGTTAAAGATGATTTATTAGATGATTTAGAAGTAGAAATTGAGAAAAATTACAAATTTAAAATACTTGATCATAGTGTTAAATTTTTTGGATTATGTGATGAATGTCAGAAAAAATTGAAAGAAAATAATTAAGATTGTTTATTTGTATAAGGAATCTTTATTTATAAAATTTAATAAGTAGGAGGGGAAACATGAAAGGCGAAAAGGCTAAAGTTAGAATTATTCCTCTTGGCGGTATAAATGAAATTGGGAAAAATATAACTGCTATTGAATACAAAAATGATATTGTGGTTATAGATTGTGGACTAAAATTTCCTGATGAAGATATGTTTGGAATAGATGTTGTTATTCCAGATATTTCATATCTGCTAAAGAATATAGATAAAGTAAAGGGGATTTTTCTAACACATGGACACGAAGACCATATTGGAGCACTGCCATATGTTTTAAAACAGTTAAATGTTCCTGTTTATGGTACTAAGCTTACTTTAGGTATAGTAGAAACAAAACTTAAAGAACATGGTTTACTAAGTTCTACACAGCTTGTAAGAGTTAAGCCTAAAGACATTATAAAGTTAGATAGTGTTTCGGTTGAGTTTATAAAAACAAATCATTCTATTGCAGATTCTGTTGCAATAGCCATTCACACACCTCTTGGAGTTGTGTTCCATACAGGTGATTTTAAGGTGGATTATACGCCTATTGATGGAGAAATGATGGATTTTGCAAGGATTGCGGAAATTGGAAAAAAGGGAGTTCTTGTAATGATGGCAGATTCAACAAATGTTGAAAGGCCGGGATATACCCAAACTGAAAGAGTTGTTGGAGATACGTTTTTAAGGCTGTTTGGAAAAGCAAAGGGAAGAATAATTGTTGCTACATTTGCATCAAATGTGCATAGAATACAACAGATTATTACAGCTGCCAAGGTATATGGTAAAAAGGTAGCTGTTTCAGGAAGAAGTATGGAAAACATAGTTCAGGTTGCCATTGAACTTGGATACTTAAATGTAGAAGATAATATTCTTATTCCCATAGATTCAATAAATAAGTATCAAAATGAAAAAATAGTTGTAATAACTACAGGAAGCCAAGGAGAGCCTATGTCAGCTTTGGCAAGAATGGCTGCCTGTGAGCATAGAAAGATAAATATAATTGAAGGTGATACTGTTATAATTTCTGCAACACCTATTCCAGGAAATGAAAAATTTGTTTCAAAAGTTGTAAATCAATTATTTGAAAAAGGTGCAGAAGTTATTTATGGATCAGGAGAAAAAATACATGTTTCAGGTCATGCTTGTGAAGAAGAACTAAAACTTATGCATACATTAGCTAAGCCAAGATTTTTTATACCAGTACATGGGGAATACAGACATCTTAAAAAGCATGCTGAACTTGCAGAAAGTGTAGGTCTTGATGAGAAAAATGTAATTATTCCTGAAAATGGTGATGTTATTGAAATCACTCGATCAGCTATTAAGAAAAATGGAACAGTAACAGCTGGAAAAGTTTTTGTTGATGGTTTGGGTGTTGGTGATGTAGGTAATATTGTTCTTAGAGATAGAAAACATCTTTCTCAAGATGGTATTTTAACAGTTGTGGTTACCATGGAAAAGCAGACAGGAAAAATTGTTGCCGGGCCAGACATAATTTCAAGAGGTTTTGTTTATGTAAGGGAATCAGAAGGACTTATGGATGAAGCTAGAGACATAATTAGAAATGTTTTAGAAGAATGTGAAGAAAAATCTATTACTGACTGGGCAACATTAAAGTCAAAAATGAGAGATGAACTTAAAGAATTCCTTTATGAAAAAACAAAGAGAAAGCCTATGATTTTACCAATAATAATGGAATTTTAATTGAATAATTTATTATATTTGAATATACTTGACTTTTTATGATGAAAATAGTACTATTTAATATGGTTGTGTAATAAAATTGGATACAGTTGTGTATCCAATTTTATTTTATGAAAAAAATAAGTATATGTTTACATTATTTTTACTGCTTAATGTTAAATTATTAAAAAGCATTGTATACAGATGATTAATATTTTTATAAAAGAAGTATTTAAAAAATAAAATTACAGTTTAGTTGCTGTTTGGAGGAATAAAAATGGAATTAACAAAAAGAGAAGATATACGAAATATAGCGATTATTGCCCATGTTGACCATGGTAAAACTACATTGGTGGATGCACTTCTTAAGCAGAGCCATGTTTTTAGAAGTAATGAAAAAGTTGAAGAAAGAGTTATGGATTCTAATGATCTTGAAAAGGAAAGAGGTATAACCATTCTTTCTAAAAATACAGCAGTAATTTATAATGGAGTGAAAATTAATATTGTAGATACTCCAGGACATGCTGATTTTGGTGGAGAAGTTGAACGTGTACTAAAAATGGTTGATTCAGTTCTATTAGTAGTTGACTCTTATGAAGGTCCAATGCCACAAACAAAGTTTGTTTTAAAGAAATCTCTTGAATTAGGATTAAAACCAATTGTTGTAATAAACAAAATTGATAAGCCCGATGCAAGACCAACAGAGGTAATTGATGAAGTATTTGACTTATTTGTTGAATTAGGAGCAAACGATGAGCAGCTTGATTTCCAAATTCTTTATGCTTCTGCTAGAGAAGGATTTGCAAAATATAATGTTGAAGATGATAACAATGATATGACACCTATATTTGAAACAATAATTAACCATGTTGCACCACCAGAGGGGTATATTGATGAACCGCTTCAAATGCTTGTAACAACTTTAGATTCAAATGCTTTTGTAGGTAAGATTGCAATAGGTAAAATTGAACGAGGTACTGTAAAGAAAAATCAAACTGTTGCATTAGTTAAAAATGATGGTACTTCTTCAAATTATAAAGTTACAAGTGTATTAACTTATGATGGATTAAAAAAAGTAGAGGCAGATTCAGCTTCAATGGGAGATATTGTTGCAATAAGTGGTGTTGTTGATGCTAATATTGGAGAAACAATTGCTGATTCATCATGTCCAGAAGCACTGCCATTTGTAAATATTGATGAACCTACATTGAGTATGAACTTTATGGTAAATGATTCACCCTTTGCAGGGCAGGAAGGTGAATTTGTAACATCAAGACATTTGAGAGACAGACTTTTGAAGGAACTTGAAACAAATGTAAGTTTAAGAGTTAAGGAAATTACTCCGGATTGTTTTGAAGTTTCAGGAAGAGGGGAACTACATCTTTCAGTTTTAATTGAAACAATGAGAAGAGAAGGATATGAATTCCAAGTTTCAAAGGCTAATGTTATTTTCCATGAAGAAAATGGAAAGAAGATGGAACCAATTGAATATTTAACAATTGATGTTCCAGAAGAATTTATGGGACCTGTTATGGAAAAACTTGGACCTAGAAAGGCTGAAATGGTTAATATGACTTCAGC
>CAZPRO010000123.1:0-7204 GCA_964588775.1 uncultured Clostridium sp. | reverse complement strand
AATTTATTAGAGAAATATCCTTTAGGAAAATATCCTTTTTTAAGGCCCTCAATAACAAGCAGATATGTTGCAGCAGTATCGAATCTTGCATCATGATAATTACCAGTCCCTTCAAATAATTTATTAGAAGTGGCTTCTATTTGTTCTTCAGTTATATTAAGCCAGTCAACAACTTCTGATAATTTGGGATTTTTTATTTCACCATTGTTGCTTGGTTTAGGAATTTTACATATGTCTCTGTAATATGCCATAGTACAAAATGAATGTTTTGGTTCAAAATCTTCCCCCATAGCTTCAAGTTCATGCTTTAAAAATCTTATATCAAAATTAACATTATGGCCGATTACAAAATCAGCTTCTTTAAAATCATTTATAAATTCATCTACTAAATCTTCAAAGTATTGTCCCTTTGATAAATCGTATAACTTTTCTAAAGAAAATCCATGAACTGCTTGTGCACCTGGATCCATTTCTTCAACTGTAAAAAAGAAGTTTTTGCCAGTAGTTACTTGTGGTTTTACACTTGCATCTACAGTTATATAACTTAACTGGCATATACTTCCTGGTTTGACACTTGTGGTTTCAGTGTCAAAAAATAATAATTTCATTGTCTGTACCTCCATATTCGTACTTAAACTTATAAATAAATATTAAGTTGTCAAAAATAATTATATAGTATTTACGGTAATTTTCAAATGCTATATAATAAGTTTCGTTTTTTGAATATAATAAAGATTTTCAATTGGTAAACATTAGAAGGTGAGGATTAATGTTATATTAGAAAACAGATAGATTGTTAAGAAGTTGAATAATAATTATATGATTTACGGATAATATAATTATTATATAAAAGTTAGGAGGACATTTTTCATGGCAAAAACAATACGTAAAGTATCAATAATTGGAGCAGGATTTGTAGGTGCCACAACTGCATATGCATTAATGAATAGTGGGGTAGCTACTGAAATATGTATATCAGACATAAATGCAGATAAGGCAATGGGTGAAGTAATGGACTTGGTTCATGGAACATCTTTTGTTAAGCCAGTTAGAATATATGCAGGGGATATCAGCGAAACTAAAGATTCTGATGTTGTAATCATTACAGCTGGTGCAGCTCAAAAGCCAGGTGAAACAAGATTAGATCTTATTGAAAAAAACTATAATATATTTAAAGGTTTTATACCACAAATTGCAGCAGCAAGTCCAAATGCAATATTATTAGTAGTATCAAATCCTTGTGATGTTTTGGCATATATAACTTACAAACTATCAGGATTTCCTAAGGAAAGAGTCATAGCTTCAGGAACTGTTTTAGATACTTCAAGATTGAAATATGTTCTTGGGAAATATTTCAATGTAAACAATAATAATGTTCATGCTTATATATTAGGAGAACATGGTGATAGTGAAGTGGCAAGTTTCAGCACAGGAAGCATAGGTGGAGAAACCTTAGAACAATATGCTAAAAAGTTTGGTTTAGAATGGAATAAAGAAGTTGAAGAAGTTCTTGAAAATGATGTTAAGAATGCAGCTTACGAAATAATAAATAGAAAAGGTGCTACTTATTTTGCAATAGGACTCGCAACAACAAGAATAGTTGAAGCTATTTTAAGAGATGAAAATACAATATTAACAGTTTCAAGTTTAATGCAGGGTGAATATGGAATAGATGATGTTTATTTAGCAGTTCCAACTGTAGTAAATGCAAATGGTGCAGTAAGAATAGTAAACCCAGAAATAACTGATGGAGCTGAACTTAAGAAATTACAGGATTCAGCAGCTGTATTAAAGGAAAACATAAGAAAAGTATTAAACAGGTAATAAATTTTTAAATTTAATTGACGATATGAAAATATTTTAATATAATAAATGTAGCATTAACAAAGAGGTTAAGAGTGGTTCATTCTTAGCCTTTTTATGCATATATAATAGTTTTGTTAGATTTTTATCATAAAATAGAAATGGACAATAAGTAGATCTAATAATTGTGGGAGGCATATTTATGAATATAGAAGGAGTTATTATTCCAGAACATTATAAAACAAAGGGTTCACTAATTGAAACAGAAGTGAATATAAAAAAGATAAAAGATTTTTTTGAGAAGACTTTAGCAGAAAATTTGAATTTAACAAGAGTTTCAGCACCCCTTTTTGTTGAACCTGAAACAGGAATGAATGACAATTTAAATGGAATTGAAAGACCTGTAAGCTTTGATCTTTTAGAAGCAAAAAAGGAAGTTCAAATAGTTCATTCTTTAGCAAAATGGAAAAGATTCAGTCTTCATAGATATAACTTTAAAGAAGGACAAGGTCTTTATACAGATATGAATGCCATAAGAAGAGATGAAGAATTAGATAATCTTCATTCAATTTATGTAGATCAATGGGACTGGGAAAAAATAATAAATAAAGCAGATAGAACTGTTGAAACATTAAAAAATACAGTAAAAAGCATTTATAATACATTTAAAGCAACAGAAAAGTTTGTATGTAATGAATTAATTGAAGAAGAACCTTTTTTACCAGAAGAAATTTCATTTATTACTACACAGGAACTTGAAGACAAGTATCCAGATAAAACACCAAAAGAAAGAGAAGATATTATAGCAAAAGAAAAAGGTGCCGTATTTATAATGCAGATTGGTGGAGCATTAAAATCAGGAAAAAAACATGATGGACGTTCTCCTGACTATGATGACTGGAAGTTAAATGGAGATATAATTTTCTATTATCCATTACTTGAAAGAGCTTTTGAAGTGTCATCTATGGGAATCAGAGTTGATGAAAAAGCTTTAGATGAGCAGCTTACAATTTCAGGCTGTGATGACAGACGAAATCTGCCATTTCATAAAATGCTGTTAAATGGAGAATTACCTTATACAATAGGTGGGGGAATTGGGCAGTCAAGAATATGTATGTTCTTCTTAAGAAAAGCACATATAGGTGAAGTTCAGGCTTCTGTGTGGGATAATAAGAACATAAAAATATGTAAGGAACATGACATAACTTTATTGTAAGATTGTAAAAATTTTTTATTAAAAATACATAAAAAGAAGGGACTGTGCATTAAACAATTAATGCACAGTTCCTTTTATCTCTGATTTATATAAATGCTGAAGAATAGAATGATTTTAGTGCCACAGCCCCTTGTTTATATGTATAAAATATGATCATAGATTCTAATTAAATCATTTGTGATAATGTATTTAATTTACTTATAGTTTCATTTAAGGTGTCTAAAGATGCAGAGATTTCTTCTAAAGATGCAGATTGATTTTGAGATACTGCATTAATATTATCTAATCCATTATCTATTGATAAAATATCATTAGAAATTTCTTTTATAATGGTATCAATTTTATTAATTGACTGTTTTGAAGTGTTTGAAAGATTTCTGATTTCCTTTGCAACAACTGAAAAACCCTTTCCATATTCTCCAGCTCTTGCTGCTTCAATTGATGCATTAAGTCCTAAAAGATTTGTTTGTGAGGAAATACCCTGTATTATTCCTACAATTTGATCTGTATCTTTAGCTTTGTTGGTAGTGTTATTTGTTTGTTGCAAAAGTTTAGTGTTCATAGTTGCTAAATCCTGAACGCCAGATGTAACTTCTTTGATACCAACAGATATTTGGGAAAAAGATTCTGTTAACTCATTAATGCAGTTTAATAAATTATCTCTTTTTTCTAAACTTATACTAACGGTGATAGAACCTATGCTTTTACCATTTTCATCAAATATAGGATAACTGTATACTTTACATTCTACACCAACTAGTTCTTTTGGAGCTATAATAAATAGCGGTTTTCCTGTCTTGTAGACATCTATTACTTCAGGAATAGCCTTATCTCCTGTTTTTACTGGCATTTGTATAGCCTCTGTCTGTAAATCAAAAATACAAGTATCACCTTCACATATAGCTATACATATATTATTGTCAAAAATTCTGCTAATAAATGGTACTAAACTGCAAATTGTGTTGAAAATTTGATTACTAAATTGTTGTTTCTTCATAAAACCCCTTCTTTCCCGTATTTATGATAATATTATACCATAAATATAAAAAAAAGGCATGAAAAGTAATTTTATTTGAAAAAATTGTGCTCCAGCTTCCTCCTTTTTGGTATAAAAGCTGATTGTAGATTCTAATTACATCATTTGTGATAATGTGTTTAATTTACTTATAGTTTCATTTAAAGTGTCTAAAGATGCAGAGATTTGTTCTAAAGCTGCAGATTGATTTTGAGATACTCCATTAATATCATCTAATCCATTATCTATAGATGCAATATCATTAGAAATTTCTTTTATAATAGTATCAATTTTATTAATTGACTCTTTTGAAGTGTTTGAAAGGTTTCTGATTTCCTTTGCAACAACTGAAAAACCCTTTCCATATTCTCCAGCTCTTGCTGCTTCAATTGATGCATTAAGTCCTAAAAGATTTGTTTGTGAGGAAATACCCTGTATTATTCCTACAATTTGATCTGTATCTTTAGCTTTGTTGGTAGTGTTATTTGTTTGTTGCAAAAGTTTAGTGTTCATAGTTGCTAAATCCTGAACGCCAGATGTAACTTCTTTGATACCAACAGATATTTGGGAAAAAGATTCTGTTAACTCATTAATGCAGTTTAATAAATTATCTTTTTTTTCTAAACTTATGCTGATAGTGATAGAACCTATGCTTGTACCATTTTCATCAAATATAGGATAACTGTGCATTTTAAATGGTACACCAACTAGTTCTTTTGAAACTATAGCAGATAGTGGTTTTCCTGTTCTGTAGACATTTCGCATTTGTGAAATAGCTCTATCTCCTGCTCTCATCGGCATTTTTATAGCCTCTGTTTGTAAATCAAAAATGCAGGTATCCCCTTCACACACTGCTATACATGCATTATCATCTAATACTTTGCTAATAAATGGCATTAAATCATAAAGCAGGTTGAAAATCTGATGACTAAATTGCTTTTTGCCCATAAAATCCCTTCTTTCTGTAATTTATGTTAACATTATAACATATATATGGGGAAATTAATCTATATTATGAAAAGTGATTTCACCTGAAAAGATTATTTTTTCAAGTCCATTACTATCACGAACTATTAAATTGCCTGTATCTGTTAAGCCAGTACATGTAACAATCTCTTCTTTATTGTATGTTATTAATTTAGCTCTTTTTCCAAAGACATTTGAATTTTTACGGCAGATATCTATTGTTGCCTTTAAATCAAGGTTTTTAATAAAGTTTTCATACAGTTCTTCAAAATGATTTAAATATTTAGCTGTTATTTCAGCTCTGTTAAAATCCTTTTTGAATTCAAGCTTTAAAGAAGTAGCTGTATTTTTTACTTCTTCATTCCATGTAGAGCCATCAATATTTATATTTATACCTGTGCCAACTACAACATAACTGATAGAATCCATCTCTCCTTTCATTTCAGTAAGTATTCCGCATAATTTTTTACCATTTAAATGTATATCATTAGGCCATTTTATGGTTGTTTTTATTCCTAATTCTTCAAGTGCTTTATATACAGCAGCAGCAGCAATTTGTGTTATTTTAGGAGCTTCAACAGGAGGTATGCTGGGTTTTAAAATAATTGTACTCCAGCTTCCTCCTTTTGGTGAAATCCATTTGCGTCCAAGACGCCCGCTGCCACCAATCTGTTCTTCGCTTATTACAACTGTTCCGTTTTCTGAATTATTATCAGCAAGTTCCTTTGCTTTAATATTAGTTGAATTTATGGTATGAAAATGGATTATATTTCTTCCAATTGTTTTTGTGGTTAAATATTGGTTTAATGAGTTTTTATCTATTATGTCAGGTTTTGAAATTAATCTGTAACCCTTTTTTGAAATTCCTTCTATTATATAGCCTTTACTTTTCAAATTTTTAATATGCTTCCATATTGCAGTTCTTGAAACATTTAAAGATTCGCTTATTTTTTCACCAGATATATAATTGTTACTATTTAATAACAAATTTAATATTTTATCTTCCATAAAATCTCCTCCTAATATGGAATTATATCATAATTATACAAAATATACTCTAGCCATTTATACATAAGTATTATATAATTAAATTTGTTGTAAACTTAAAGAAAGTATGATTTATGATATATTTTAGGAAGGTAAACAATATGAGTGTAGATAGAAGGAATGCAAATAAAAACAATGTAAGTAAAAACAATGGTAATAGAAAGAAGAAAGTAAAAAAAATAAAAAAGAAAGTTAAAAAGCATACCTTTTTAGGGATTTTAGTCTTTCTTATATTTGAAGGTATATTTACATTATGTACTTTTCCTTTCATACTTTTGTATGGACCATTTGAGAATGCAAAAAGTATGTGGGTTGGAGCAGCAATGACTACTATGAGTCATCAATGGCTTGCTACAGCATTTTTATCTGATGAAAAAATAGCAGAAATACAAGGAACAAATAATTCACAGACTATTGAAAATTCAAGTGGTGATGAAATTGTAATTCCAACAATTAAGGATGATACAATTGAAGCAAAAACATTTACAAGTGACAATGGAAAATACACAGGTTATTATTTAATAATAAAAGATCCAACAAGAGTACAGGTGGCATATAGTTCAAAATTAGGAACAGAAGGAGAAACAACTTCTCAGATTGCAGAAAATAATCAGGCAGTTGCCGCAATTAATGGAGGTGCATTTACAGATTCTTCATCAACAGCAAAGTGGACTGGTAATGGAGGACGTGCAAGTGGGCTTATTATGCATAAAGGCGAGGTCATTTTTAGTGATATAGGCGGTGAAACCGGAAAAACTGATCTTCTTGCCTTTACACGTGAAGGAAAGATGATAGTTGGTAAGTATTCAATAAAAGAGCTTAGAGAACTTGGTGTTCAGGAGGCATTAAGTTTTTATCCTATTCTTATTTCAAATGGAAAAATGACACAATTTAGTGGTGATGGGGGATGGGGTATTTCTTCAAGAACTGCCATTGGTCAGAGAACAGATGGTGCAGTTATATTACTTGTTATTGATGGACGTTCAATAACAGGAAGTAAGGGAGCATCTATTATTGAAGTACAGCAGGTTATGAAGAAACTTGGTGCACATAATGCTATTAATTTAGATGGCGGTAAGTCAACTACAATGTATTATGAAGGTGAAATAATAAATACACCATCAAACAGTATGGGTGAAAGACCTATTCCATCTGCT
>CAZPRO010000122.1:0-7232 GCA_964588775.1 uncultured Clostridium sp. | reverse complement strand
AATATGCATATAGTGATGAAGAACTTGAAAAAGTAAAAAAAGAAGTTGGAAAAGGAGCATTAATTCAGAGATATAAGGGACTTGGAGAAATGAATCCAGATCAGCTTTGGGAAACAACATTAAATCCTGAAACAAGAACATTGCTTCAGGTAAGCATAGAAGATGCAGCTAAAGCTGAAAAAATGATTTCTCTTTTAATGGGAGATGTTGTTGAACCAAGAAAAAATTATATGTACAAATATGCAGAATTTTAAACAGGATATTTAATGGACATTTAACAGGAAGGTATAAATTATAAATGGAACTGTACTGTTAGTTGTCCATTTTACAATGTTAACTGAAATTAAAGAGGTGAAATGATGGCAAAAAAGAAAGATACTCTTATACCAAGAGATAATAATATAATAAATGTTATGCTTGAAGATGCAATGCCTGAAAATTATCTTCCATATGCAGTGGAAGTAGCAAAGGACAGAGCACTTCCAGACGTAAGAGATGGATTAAAGCCTGTGCATAGAAGAATATTATATGGAGCTTACATGCTTAAAGCATTTCCTGATAGGCCTTATTACAAATCAGCAAGAATAGTGGGAGATATTTTGGGTAAATATCATCCTCATGGAGATTCATCAGTATATGAAGCCATGGTAATACTGGCACAAAACTTTGCAACAAGGGTGCCTCTTATTGAAGGTCATGGCAACTGGGGATCAATTGATGGTGACAGTGCAGCAGCTATGAGATATACAGAGGCAAGACTTTCAGAGGCTGCATTGCAGATGTTAAGGGATATAGATAAAGATACAGTTGATATGATTCCAAACTATTCAGACAGTGAAATGGAACCTAAGGTTCTTCCAAGCAGATATCCTAATTTATTAGTAAATGGTGCTTTTGGTATAGCAGTTGGTCTTGCAACTAATATACCTCCTCACAATCTTCAGGAGGTAAGTGATGGAGTTCTTGCATACATAGACAATAATGAAATAACAACTAAAGAACTTATGAATTATATTAAAGGACCTGATCTGCCAACAGGAGGAATATTAATAGGTCAGAATTCATTGTTAAGTGCCTATGAAACAGGTGAAGGAAAGGTAGCCTGTAGAGCTAAAACATCAATTGAAAAATTGGAAAATGGACGTTTAGGTATAGTAATAACAGAATTTCCATATAGAAGAAACAAGGCCAGGTTGCTTCAGACAATTTCAGAAATGACTGGAGATAAAAGACATGCGAAAGCTTTAGAAAGTATTGTGGATATCAGAGATGAATCTGACAGAAATGGTATTCGTGCAGTAATTGAATTTAAGAAAAGTACTGATGAAAAAACAGCAGACAAGGTACTTAAATATTTATTTAAAAAAACAGATCTTCAATGTAATATCAGCTTTAATATGGTTGCATTAGCCAATGGTAAACCTGAAACCATGGGTTTAAAAACCATGATAAGGTATTATGTTGAACATCAGAAGGAAATTGTTACAAGAAGAACCACTAAAGAATTGGAAGCAGCTAAAAAAAGACATCATATTGTTGAAGGATTTATAAAGGCTATAAATATTTTGGATCAGGTTATAAAAACTATAAGAGCTTCTAAGTCCAAGAAGGATGCTGCATTAAATCTCATATCCCAATATGGATTTACAGAAGAACAGACAACAGCAATATTGGAATTAATGCTTTATAGATTAACAGGCCTTGAAATAACTGCATTTGAAAAAGAATATGCAGATCTTGAAAAAAAGATAAAAAAATATGAAAAAATATTAAGCAGTGAGAGAGAACTTCTTAATGTCATTAAAAAAGAATTAAAAGAAGTAGCTGAAAAATTTGGTGATTCCAGAAGAACAAAAATAATTTCTGATGACAGTGTAAGTAAAATTGATTTAGATGAACTTATAGTAATAGAAGATGTTATAGTTGCATTATCAAATGATGGATTTATAAAAAGAATGCCTCTTAAAAATTATAACAGGTCAAATTCTAATCCAGAAGATATTGATTATAGAGAAGGAGATTATTTAAAATATCTTATTAATTCTAATACTAAGGATACTTTTATTGTATTTACTAATAAAGGATTTATGTATCAGACAAAGGGTATAAATATTCCAGAACTAAAATGGAAAGAAAAAGGCGAAAGGCTTGATAGTATAATAAAATCTTTGAATCTTGAAGAGGAAAACATAATTGGAGCATTTTCTATAGATAATTTAAATCCTGAGAAATGTTTTAGATTTATTACAAGTAGTGGTGGTATAAAAATTAGTTCTTTAGGCAAATTTGCAACAACATACACAAAGCTTCAGGCTCTTAAACTTAAAGATAATGAAGAACTTGTTAGTGTATCAGTAAAAGATATAAGTGAAGAAGAATATAATCTAAGAATAAAAACACAAAATGGTTTGGAGTTTACTCTTCAGAAACCTGAAATAGAAAATAGTGGAAGAAATATTCTTCCTGTACAAATGTTTAATCTTGGAAGTGATAAAGTTGCTGAGGTGGAAGAATGTGAAGAATTAGAATACTTTGAATTAAATGCAGGAATAAGTGAAAAAGGCATATTAAAGAATTTTAAAACAATGAAAAATGATATTTTTAGAGCAAAAACCGACTCTTTAAGCCATCTTCTTGTATTTACTAATTTAGGGCGTATATTTAAACTTCCAGTATTTTTAATGAAGAATCTTATGGACAATGAAATAGATATTCAAGATTTTATTGGCAAACTGCAAAAGAAAGAGAGAATAATTTCTATTATATCTGTAAAAGAATATGATGAAGAAAAGGCATTGTATTTCTTTAGTAAAAAGGGGCTTGTAAAAAAGACAAATTTAAAGGAGTTTGAAGGAGATTATTTAGAGCAGGTCTGCTATAAACTAAAAACTGATGATGATGAACTTATGGCAGTAGATTGTAATTTAATGAAACTAGGACATTTAATAATAATTACTAAAAAGGGCATGGCTATAAGATTTCCAGTTGAAAATGTTAATCCTATGGGAAAGGTTGCTTGTGGAGTGACTGGAATAAGTCTGAGAAATGATGATGAAGTTATTTTTGGTAAGTTTACAAGTGATTATGTTGAAAGTGGAGGAAGAGTACTTGTGTTAACTTCAAGGGATAAGCAAAAAGAAAGAGCAGCAATAAGAGATGTAAAACTTCAAAACAGAGCAGGTCGTGGAACTAATATAATGATTGTAGTTTTAGGGGATGAAATTACAAATGTTTCTATTGAGGGATAAATTTTTAAAATAATTAAAATAAATGTATAATGGACATAAAGAATAGGTAAGTAAGAAAATTAGAGTGGAGGTCTATTTTATGAAAAAAGTATGTATATTATTGGATGAAGGTTTTGAAGAAGTTGAAGCTTTAACTGTCTGTGATATTATGAGAAGAGCTGGAGTACATTGTGATCTTGTATCAATGAATAATGAATATGTTGTTTCATCTCATAATGTGTGCATAAAGGCAGATAGAAAATTTCATGATAATATGGAATATGATATGGTTGTGCTTCCAGGAGGACTTCCAGGAGCAACAAATTTAAGAGATGATTTAAGAGTTGTTGAATTTGTTCAAAAAATGGATAAGGAAAATAAACTTATTGCAGCTGTGTGTGCATCACCTATAGTTCTGGGAAGAGCAGGATTAACTAATGGAAAGAAAATTACATCTTATCCTGGATATGAAGAAGAACTTCCAGGATGTACTTATTTAGAAGATATGGTGGTGATTGATGGAAATATCATAACAAGCAGAGGTCCTGCAACTACTATGAAATTTGCATATACCCTTCTTGAAGAATTGGGATTAAAGGAAAAAGCAGAAAGTATAAAAAAAGGAATGCTTTATACTAAATATATTAATAAATAATATCTTAATACACAAAAAGGTGACATTTATATGGTTAAAGAAAAGTGGCTTGTAAAAAATATAAAAGCAGATTATAATGTTATATCTGAAAGATATGGAATTTCAAAGCTTATGAGCAGGCTTATAATTAACAGAAACATTTGGGATCATGAAATGATAAGAAGCTACATAAATCCAACTATGGATATGCTGCATAATCCTTCAGAAATGAAGGATTTATGTAAAGCTGCTGAAATATTAAAAGAAAAAATATATACAGGTAAAAAAATACGCATAGTTGGAGATTATGATGTAGATGGAGTAGTAAGTGTATATATTTTATATTCTGCTTTAAAAAGATGTAATGCAGATGTGGATTATGACATTCCAGACAGGATAAAAGATGGTTATGGAATAAACAATAATATTATTAAAAAGGCCAAAGAAGATGGAATAAATACAATTTTAACCTGTGACAATGGAATAGCTGCAGTTGATGCAATAAAATATGCAAAAGATAATCATATGACAGTTATTGTAACAGATCATCATGACATTCCTTTTCTAGAAGATGAAAATGGAAATAGAACTACAATAAGCTCTGCAGCAGATGCTGTTTTGAATCCAAAACAGGAAGACTGTATGTATAAGTTTAAAATGCTTTGTGGTGCAGGAGTTGCCTTTAAACTTGTACAGAAATTATATGAAATTTCCTCAATTCCAGATAAGGAATGGGAAGAATTTATTGAAGTTTTGGCCATAGCAACAGTATGTGATGTGGTAGATCTTGTTGATGAAAATAGAATTTTTGTGAAACTTGGATTGAAAAAAATACAGCATACGAAAAACATAGGACTTAAATATCTTATGAAAGAAAATAATATAGAAGGCAAAAACATATCCACTTATCATTTGGGATTTGTAATAGGTCCCTGCATTAATGCTTGTGGAAGACTTGATAGTGCAAAAAAAGGACTTGAATTATTATTATCCCAAGATGAAAATACAGCAAAAATTAATGCGAAGGAACTTGTTGAGCTGAATAGGGAAAGAAAAGATATGACTCAGGCTGGTTTGGAAGAAGCTATAAAAAATATTGAAGGAAGTTCCTTAATAAATGACCATATTATAGTTGTATATCTGCCTGATGTCCATGAAAGCCTTGCAGGGATAATAGCAGGGAGAATAAGGGAACGATATAATAAACCTGTTTTTGTTCTTACCAGAGGGGAGGAACTTGTAAAAGGTTCAGGCCGTTCAATAAAAGAATACAATATGTTTGAAGGTCTTGTTAAATGTGACGGACTTCTTGAAAAATATGGAGGGCATCCTATGGCAGCTGGTTTGTCCTTAAAGGAAGAAAATATATCATCATTGAGAAAACAGCTTAATAAGGATTCAAAATTGGTTAATGAGGATTTTATGAAAAAAATAACCATAGATGCATTACTTAATTTGGATGATATTTCTTATGGTCTTATTGACGAACTTCATAGGCTTGAGCCATTTGGCAAAGGGAACGAGAAGGCATTGTTTGGAGTGAGAAATGTTAATGTGGTTAAAGCACAGGTTTTGGGCAAAAATAATAATGTATTAAAACTTAAGTTGAAAACTCCAAAGGATAAGATTATTGATGCTGTATATTTTGGTAATATAGAAAACTTTGAAGAAACAATATGTAATAAATTCGATAAAATAGAACTGGCAAAGTTATATGATGGTGAATATAATGATGTGGTTTTAGATTTTATATTCTATCCTTCAATAACTGAATTTAATGGTGATACTAATATTCAGTTAGTAATTGAAAGTTACAGATAGGTTTAAAAATGAAAGTAATGATGCGGTAATTTATAAAATATTATTATAACCAGGAAATTTTAAATTTATAGTATGGAGGAAATTATTTTGGGAAAATATAAAATAATAATGACAGGAGGGGGAACAGCAGGTCATGTTACACCTAATCTTGCATTATGTCCGAAGCTAAAAAAGGAAGGTTTCGAAATAAAATATATTGGAAGTGTTAATGGAATAGAAAAAAATATAATAGAGAAAAACAATATCCCTTATTTTGGAATAAGCAGTGGGAAGTTACGAAGATATTTTGATTTAAAGAATTTCAGTGATCCTTTTAAAGTCTTAAAAGGTGTTTTTCAGGCCATGTCAATATTGTCAAAGGAAAAACCTGATGTGGTGTTTTCAAAAGGAGGTTTTGTAGCAGTTCCGGTTGTAATAGCTGCACATTTAAAAGGAATACCTATAGTAGCTCATGAATCAGACATGACACCAGGGCTGGCCAATAAATTATCAGCTCCCTTCTGCAATAAATTATGTGTTACATTTAGAGAAAGTTTAAAATATATAAAAAATAATAAGGGTATTCTTACTGGAAGTCCAATAAGAGAAGAGATTTTAAAAGGAAATTTAAGTGAAGGCTTAAAGATATGTAATTTTACTCATAATAAAAAGATTCTATTTATTATGGGAGGAAGCACTGGATCAAAAATAATAAATGATACAATACGAAATAATATAAATGAACTGCTAAAAGAATTTAATATAATTCATGTATGCGGAAAAAATAATATGGATGATAAATATAACAATTTAAAAGGCTATGCTCAGTTTGAATATGTAAATGAAGAACTGCCACATTTAATGGCAGCGGCGGATTATATAGTATCCAGAGCAGGAGCAAATTCCATATTTGAATTTTTAAGTTTAAAAAAACCAACATTACTGATTCCTTTATCTAAACAAGTAAGTCGTGGCGACCAGATATTAAATGCAAGGTCCTTTGAAAAAGAAGGCTATGCGTTAGTATTAGAAGAAGAAGATATAACCAATAAAATATTTATGGAAAAATTGCATGAATTAAAAGAAAAAGAAAAACAGTTAATAGATAATATGGAAAATAGCAACATGAAAAATGGAGTGGATAATATAATAGAAATATTATTGGGAAGTATAAAAAAATAGCATGTTATCCCAAAATGAACAATTATTTAAAATATTCCATTTTTTGTAATAAAATCTTGAAAAAAAAATTGTGTGATATATAATGAAAGAGTAGATTATTAAATTTTGTGTGTGCAAGTTATTACTTAACGAAATAATAATAACGCTTTGGCAGATTATAACTGCACTTAATATAATTTATTGTGTTTAAAAAAGTGTGCGCTGACAACAAATGCAATGGGATTAGTTATGTGAAGTGTGATTATAATTTCAGGGTTTATTTAAAGTGTGTTTATTAGTTGGTCAATTTTGGCTTGCTTATAAAAATTTAAATTGAAATTAATTCAATTTTATTAAATGAAAGAGGGGTCAACGCGATGAGAAAAATGAAAACAATGGATGGTAATACT